>JAGOHQ010000059.1 GCA_017996075.1 Aliarcobacter sp. | reverse complement strand
AAATGGGAATGTAAAGAAAATCGGCACAATCTATAAGGAGAACGAATGTCAAAATTAAAACATTATGAAACAATGTTTATTTTAAAGCCTACTTTAACTGAAGAAGAGACAGTAGCACAACTTGATGGAGTTAAAGCTCTATTTGAAAAAAATGGTGCAGAGATAGTTGCAACTGAAAATATTGGTATAAAAGAGTTAGCATACGAAATCGAAAAATGTAAAAGAGGTTACTATTATGTAATCTATTTTAGAGCACCAGCAAATTCAATCGCAGAGATTGAAAGAAATTATAGAAACAATGAAGAGCTTATTAGATTTATGTTTATTAAATATGAAACTAAAAAAGAGATTTCTTCTTGGACTAAAATGAGTGAAGAAGCTATAAAAAGAGCTTCAAAGTAACGTTTTAAAATAAGGAGCCTTTTATGTATAATAAGACAATTATGGTTGGAAATCTCACGAGAGATATTGAATTAAAATATCTACCTAGTGGTTCAGCAGTTGCTAAAAGTTCAATTGCTACATCTTACAAATATAAATCTCAAACAGGAGAACAAAAAGAAGAAGTTTGTTTTCTAGAGTTTAATATGTTTGGAAGAAGTGCAGAAGTTGCTAATCAATACTTAAAAAAAGGTTCTAAAGTTTTACTAGAAGGAAGATTGGTTCTTGAACAGTGGACTGCACAAGACGGAAGTTCTAGAAGCAGACACTCTTTAAGAGTTGAAGAGATGAAAATGTTGGATAGCAAAGGTTCAAGTGAGAGTGGTTCTTACGGAAATAACTCTTATAATCAAGTTCCAAAAGAGCAATACAATGAACCTTCATACAATTCAAATCAAGGCGCAGGAAGAGTAGCTCAATCAAGAGTTGAGCAAAATATTCCTGAAATCGATATCGACGACGAAATACCGTTTTAGAAAATAAGGAGTTAAAAATGGCTGAAAGAAGAAAATACGGAAAAAAATCTTGTAAATATACTGAAATGAAAGTAGAATTTATAGATTATAAAAATATTGAGCTTTTAAAAATTTCTATGAGTGAAAGAGGTAAAATTATGCCTAGAAGACTTACAGGAAATTCTAAAAATTCTCAAGAGATGGTAGAAAAAGCAATCAAAAGAGCAAGACATATGGCACTTGTTCCATATATCGTAGATACTCAAAATGTATCTGATAGTGCATATTCAAAATCATTTTTATAAGATTTTGTTTTAAAAACATAAAAAGGCTAGAAGGTTTTCTTCTAGCCTTTTTTATTTGGTTTAATTTTTTATAAAAGATTAATTTGAGCTAGTAGCTATTAAAACATCTTCCATAATTTTTGTAATATCTCCATCTAAAATTGCTTCTACATTTGAATATCCAATATTACTTCTACTATCTTTTACTTGCTGATATGGTTGTAAAACATATGATCTAATTTGATGTCCCCAACCATTTTCACTCTTATCGCCTGTATCTTTTGATGCTCTTTGTTTTTCAAGCTCAAGTTCATAAAGTCTTGATTTAAGCATTTTCATAGCACTTGCTTTATTTTTATGTTGACTTCTATCATTTTGACATTGAACAACAATATTTGTAGCAATATGTGTAATTCTTATAGCCGATTCTGTTTTATTAACATGTTGTCCACCAGCACCACTAGCTCTATATGTATCAATTCTTATATCTTTATCTTCTATTACAATATCAATATTATCATCTACTTCAGGGCTTACCATAACAGATGAAAAAGATGTATGTCTTTTTGCATTTGAGTCAAAAGGAGATATTCGCACTAACCTATGAATTCCATTTTCTGTTTTCATATAACCATAAGCATTTTCACCTCTTATTACAAAGCTTACATCTTTTATTCCAGCTTCATCACCATTTTGATAATCTAATACTTCAACTTTAAAATCATTTCTTTCGGCCCATCTAAGATACATTCTATACAATATACTTGCCCAATCTTGTGATTCTGTTCCGCCAGCTCCTGGATGTATTGTTACGATTGCATTTAGTGTATCATCTGGATTTGAAAGCATTACAGATATTTCAGTTGATTTTATTAAACTTTCTAAATCACTAGCTTCCTCATATAGAAGTTCTAAAGTATCTTCATCTTTTTCACTATTAGCCATCTCATAAAGTTCATTTGTACCATTTAATGACTCATAAGCCTTATTAAATTTATTTAGTTTTCCTAAAATTCTATTTTTTTCTATTCCAATTTTTGTAGCGTTGTCAATATCATTCCAAAAATCTTGAGCTGATTCAAGCTCTATAATCTCTTGCAATCTTTTATTTAATAAATCAGGCTTTAAAATACCTTTTATGTTGTTTAGTTTTGTGTTAAGTAGTTTTAGAAGTTCTGAATATTCATAGGCATCCATATAGCTTTATCCTTTGGTTTTTCTATTTTGAGGTTTTTAAATATGTTGTGAGTAAATAAAATATTATTTAAAGAGCAATATGCTCTTTAAAATTATTGAATACTATCTAAATAAGCTTTTATACCTTTTATACTTGAGTTGTTTAAGAAATTAATATGAGCAGGTCCATAAATAGAACTTCTTTTCTCTTCACTAATTCCCAATTCATAATCTCTTAGTGCTTGTTCCATATCTTTTTGGCTTACATTTTTAAGTTTTGAATTACCTTTTGTTTTATCACCTTTTTCTCCATGACAGCTTTGACATTGATTTATGTATAAAACTTTTGCTTCAGCTAACATAGTTTCATTCGCTTTTTCAATAGCAGCTTGCTCTTCCGCTTCTTGTTTAGATTCAAGCTTAGCAAGAATATTTGCTTCCATTTGTTCTTGACTAATTCCAGATGGTGCAACACCAGCCATAGTTTTTCCATGATCTTGAGTTTTTAAGATATAAATATAACTAGAACCATTTATTTTAATATCATCAACAAGCCAACCCTTTTTTTTCATATCATTAATAGAGTATTTTCCTCCACAAGCTCCACCATTTAGAGGAACAGTTTCAATAGTAGCCATAGATGGGTGGTTTTCTTTAAAGCACATAGTAGTGTCTGCTAAAAGAGAAGCTCCACATAATAGTGCACAAGAAGCAATAATTTTTTTCAAGATAAAATCCTTTTTTTAAAAATGCAAGATTTTACCATAATTTTACTAAATTTTTTTAAGAAGAGATACTTACTATACAATCTTTCAAAATATTTGGTTTTGAGATTTTTAATTTGAGATTTTTTATTGTGTAACTATCTTCTAGAACTCTTTTTATTGTTTTTATTGCATCTTCAATAAGTTCAAATTTATTCTTTTTCATACTTTTTTTTACAAGATTTGCAACTTCTGAATAGTCTATGAAATTATCTTTACTAAAATCATAATCAAAACTAAGGTTGATTATAACTTTTTGTTTTTTTACTCTCTCAAAATCAAGAATTCCAATAATACATTTAAAAGTAAGTTGTTCAATCTCTATTTTCATACTACTTTTTTCTCTTCACCTTTTAAAAGTCTTATAATATTTGGAATATGTTTGTATATGATAATAAATGCAATCAAATACATAGGAGCATTCGAACCTATATTTAAACCATCGTTTATAAAAATAGAGCTAATAATTACTGCAATTAGTGCCAAAAGTGAAGATAAAGATGATATTTTTAAAACTTTTGCACAAATAAACCAAACAATTGCACCAATTAGTGTAGAAATTGGAATTAGAACAATATAAACTCCAAGTCCTGTTGCTACACCTTTTCCGCCTTCAAGCCCTAAATAAATAGAGTAGCAGTGCCCTAAAACACTTAATACTGCCATTGCCCAAAGAGTTTGCTCACTTAAATTAAAAATAAACATACCAACTAAAAGTAAAATTGTACCTTTTAAAGCATCTAAAATAACTGTTGCAATACCTAATTTTTTTGCTAAACTAGGGTTTGTTTTTTTTACTACTCTTAAAACATTTGTTGCACCAATACTTCTACTTCCATCATTTTTTATATCAACACCAGCAAAAGTTTTTGCTAGTATTAAACCAAAAGGAATAGAACCTATTAAATATGCTAAAAGATAAAAAATTATATTTTCATTTGTAAAAAAATCCATCAATAACCTTTGTTGTTTTTAAAATTAAATGAGATTATAACTAAATTTTTGATATATTCTCACTTAATAAAATTTTTAAAAGGTAATATTATTGAATTATAAAGAAGAGATTTTAAAACTAAAAAAAGAGCTAGATGTTGTACTTGTAGCTCACTTTTATCAAAGAGATGAAGTATTTGAATTAGCTGATATAACTGGTGATAGCCTTGAATTAGCAAAAAAAGTTATGGAAAGCGACAAAGAGTTTGTTGTATTTTGTGGTGTTGGATTTATGGGAGAGAGTGCAAAAATTTTAAATCCACAAAAAAGAGTTCTAATGCCAAGAATTGCTTGTTGTGCAATGGCTAGAATGATTGATGAAGGTTATTTTTTAGAAAATTTAAAAAAGATGAATGAAGCTGGAATATCAAATGACGATATTTTACCAATTACTTATATCAATTCAAGTGCAAGTGTAAAAGCTAGAGTTGGAGAGATGGGTGGAATGGTTTGTACATCTTCAAATGCTTACAAAATAATTGAAAAAGGTTTAAAATCTGGTAAAAAAATATTTTTTGTACCTGATAGATGTTTAGGACAAAATTTTGCAAAAAGTTTAGGATTGAAATCAGCAGTTATTGGAGATGGAACAAATTTAAAAGATGCTGATATTATCTGCTATAACGGTTTTTGTAGTGTTCATCAACAATTTAATATTGATGATATAGATTTTTATAGAGAAAAATATCCAGATATTATTGTAGCTGTCCATCCAGAGTGTGATCCATCTGTTTGCGATAAAGCTGATTTTGTTGGTTCAACTTCTCAATTAATAAAATTTATAAAAGAGCTACCAGAGGATCAAAAAGTTGTTGTTGGGACAGAGTTTAATATGGTTAATAGATTAAGAGAGAAAAATACATATATTTTAAGTTCAACAAAACCAGAGTGTCCTACTATGAATGAGACAACTTTAGAGCATGTTTATTTAACTTTAAAATCTATAAAAGAGAATAAAATAAGTGAATTATCAGAGATAAAAGTAGATGAAAATACAAGATACTGGGCAAAAATAGCTCTTGAAAGGATGTTTGAAATATGATTCATATTAAAAGGTTTGTAAAGCAAGCAATAACAGAAGACAATGGAAGAGGAGATTTGTTTTACGATATTGCTCCTGATGGAAAATTTACAGCAAAAATCGTTTCAAAAAGTAATGGGATATTAGCTGGTGTTAAGTATGCTGAAACTTTGGCTCAAACAGAAAAAATAAAAGTTGATTTTTTGAAAAAAGATGGTGATAAAATACAAGCTGGAGATATTTTAGCAAAACTAGAAGGAAAAGCTTCAAAATTACTTTCAAGTGAGAGAACTTTTTTGAATATGCTTCAACACGCAAGTGGAATAGCTACAATGGCTAGTAAATTTGTTGAAAAACTAGATGGTTTTGATGTTGTTTTACTAGATACTAGAAAAACACGACCACATTTGAGAGATTTTGAAAAATATGCTTCAAGAGTTGGTGGAGCAATAAACCATAGATTGGGTCTTGATGATTGTTTGATGCTTAAAGATACGCACCTTAGAACTATTGAAAATCTGGCAGAATTTGTAAAAATAGCAAGAAAAAGAATATCTTGGGTTACAAAAATAGAAATTGAGTGTGAAACTTTTTCTCAAGTTGAAACAGC
>JAGOHQ010000058.1 GCA_017996075.1 Aliarcobacter sp. | reverse complement strand
AATAATTACAATATTGTATCTTTGGTAAAAACATCTATTCATGATAACAAAGAGGGTGGACTACTAGAGCGACATAATAAAAATATGACAAAATCTTTAGGTGATACTCAAACTACATATTTGGAACTTTTAAAAGAGCTTCAAGATATGCAAAAAGAGTCAAGAGAAACTGCTGTTGGTTCAACTCAAGGATTAACTCTTACAAAAGAAGTTGTAATTGATACAGATAATTTATACAAAGAGATTGCAAGTGAAAATGAAGTTGTAGAGTCTTTGGTTTCAAAAAGTAAGGATATTGCTCAAGTTATAAATATTATTCAAGAAATTGCATTCCAAACAAATATTTTAAGCTTAAATGCAGCTGTTGAAGCTGCAACTGCAGGAGAAGCTGGAAAAGGTTTTGCTGTTGTTGCACAAGAGGTGCGAAATCTTGCAAGTAGAAGTGCAGATGCTGCAAAACAGATAAAAGAGGTAGTTACAACTATTCAAAAAGAGACTGAAAAGATTAAAGAGAGTTCAGATCTTGTTACATCTGTTGTAAATGATACAAAAGGAAGAATTCAAGCTTTGAGTCAATTAATGAATACATTCCAAAAAAATTCAAATAGAGCTGTTTTTGAAGTTGAAAGTATCTCAAATAAAATCTTTATAAATCTTGCAAAACTTGACCATGTTATTTATAAAAATAATCTATATCAACTAATTTTTGGAAATTCACATAACTTTAAACCAGTAGATCATACACAGTGTAGACTAGGTCAGTGGTATAATACAGGACTTGGAAAACAAGAGTTTAGTTTTACTCACTCTTATAAAGGATTAGATAATCCACACTCAATTATTCATAAAGAGGCAAATATTCTTGCAAATGAGTGTGCTGGAAATGAGATATCTTGCTCAAAAGAGTTAATTGAAAACAAAATTGACCTTGTTGAAAAAGCAAGTGAACAAGTATTTATATTTTTAGATAGAATTCTTCAAGAGAAAAATGAGCAAGTTATGAAAGAAGCTGCAAATAAATTATTTAACGAGGAGAAATAGTATGAGTAAAAAATATTCAATTGTAATAATAGACGACGAAGTAGAAATTTTAGATATGTTAAGTAGATTTCTAAGTAGAAATCAAAATTTTGCTGTTCAGACATTTTCAAATCCTGTTTCTGCTTTGAGTTCATTAAACAGTACAAAGTGTGATTTAGTTTTACTTGATATTATGATGCCACAAATGAATGGTTTAGATGTTTTAGAAAAATTAAAAGATATGAATAGTGATCAAAAAGTTATTATGATGACTGCTTATTCAACTTTGGATAAGGTTTTAAAATCTCATAAAATAGGTGCTACAAACTATGTTATGAAACCTTTTAGTTCTCTTGATGCATTGGAAAAAAAGGTAGTTGAAGTTTTAGAAGATTAAATATGGAAAATAAAAACCTAATTTTTAGGTATTTTGTATATTTTCTTCTCTCTTTGGGAACAGCAGTTCTTGTAATTAACTGGTTTAAAAATAGTAGTTTTGAAGCTATTTTAAATGAGTATAAACAAGAGACTTTAACAAAATATAATAGATATTACGAAGAGTTGATTAAAACAAGTGATTTTATATATTTCAACGGATTTATAAAAAACAAAAAACTAATATCTATTTTCCAAAAAAATGATGAAAACAAGATAAAAGATGAGCTCTATTTTGAGTTTGAACCAGAGTTTTCATATTATAAAACTTTGGGGATATATGATATTAGTTTTTACTCTGTACAAAATAGACCAATACTAAATTTTCAAGATATAAACTTTGATGACAATTTTAATCTAAAGATTACTCAAAAAGTAGTGGCTTCAAAAAAAGAGTTTGTTGATATAAAATATGGTGAGAAAAATAGTATTATTTTATTTTCAAAACCAATTATTGATGAAAAATTAAATTTGCTAGCAGTTGTAAATTTTGAGTTTAATTTTAATCAAATTTTAAATAAGTTAAATTCAAATTCAGATTTAATATTTGAAAAATTTGTTTCAAACTCTTCTGATATAGAACAAAACAAACTTTTCCTTTTAATTCCAATTTTTGAATTAGAAGATAAAAAAACTCTTTATCTAAAATCAAACTTATTAGAAAAAAATAGAAAAATAGAAAAATCAAATGATTTTTATAATTTTTTAACTATATTTTTTGGCTTGAGTTTTGCACTTATTGCTTTTTTGCTTTATAAAACAAAAGTTCAGAAGTTTAGAAATAAACTTTTAAAAAATAGTTATGATGATTTATTATCTCAAGTAGATAAGTATGTTTTAAAACTTGATACTGATTTGGATGGAAAAATTAATTTTGTAACAAAATATTTTTGCGAAATGTCGGGATACTCTAAAGATGAAATTCTTGGTAAAAATGTAAATATTTTGCGACATCCTGATATGTCACAAAACTTTTATAAAACTCTTTGGCAAGAGTTAAGAGCAAAAAAAATATGGCAAGGTGAAGTAAAAAATATAGATAAATTTGGAAATACATATTGGGTTAAAACATCTCTGTTTCCAAAATATAATGAGAAAAATAAACATATTGGATATGCTTCTATTAGAACAGATATAACAGCAACAAAACAGCTTGAAAAAACAAATAGGCTACTAAAAGATGATTTATCAAATAGATTAAATGATTTAAAAATTAAAGATGAAACAGCTTTGAACTCTTTAAAAGTTGCACTTATGTCAAAAATATTGGATAGCTTTTCACACCAATGGAAAACACCAATATCAAAAATATATTTTGAGCTATTAAAACTAGAAAATATTAAAAAAGATTTGGACATCTCAAAAATAGAGGATGTGAAAAATAGTATTGAAAATGAATTAAGAGATTTATCTGATATGTTAAATGAGACAAAAACTCTATTTTCTTTAAGACAAAATATGAGTTCAAATCTTTTGGATATAGTAAAAAAAATTTCAAATAAAGTTGATAATTCATTGATTGAAATAAGATATGATTTTGATGAAAATATTAAACTTAATATTGTGCATAATGATTTAAAAAATATTATTTTTAATATTGTTTATACTATTTTGGATTTTGTAAAAAGTTACTCTTTAAAAAAAGTTATTGTAAATATTTCAATACAAATAGAAGATAATTCAGATGAAATAGTTTTAAAAATAGAGGACAATATAAAGGATAAAAGAAAAAAAGAGTTTGTTGAACAGCTTCTAAACTTTGAAGATGAGAATAAATTTGATTCTAAAATATATTTAGCAAAACTTTTGGCAGATAAAAATCAAGCTATATTTTTATGTAATATTTTAGAAGATAGTACAAGTTATTATATAAAATTTAAAAAGGCAAAAGTACTTTGAAAACTTCATTTTATATAAAACTTTTTGGTGCATTTGCTATTTTTATTATGATACTTTTGCTTTTTATAAATGTTGCTTTTAATAATTTTTACTCAATATATGGTAGTAAGATAGAACTAAAAAAAGTTGAGTATATTTTAGATACTCAAGCTTTAAAATTTGAAAATTATATAAAAAATTACACCGATAAACTTTTGTTTATTGAGCCAATTTTATCAAAAATAAATAATC
Organism: Aliarcobacter sp.; assembly: GCA_017996075.1. Lineage (GTDB taxonomy): Bacteria > Campylobacterota > Campylobacteria > Campylobacterales > Arcobacteraceae > Aliarcobacter. Next base: position 2,169 of record JAGOHQ010000058.1, on the reverse strand, counting down.
AAAATGAGATAAAAAATCTTGTAAATGATAGTTTATTTCAAGATTTGAATATTGTAACTTTTAGAGTTGTTGATTTTGATTCAAAAGAGAGTTTAAAGCTTGTAAATAAAAATATAAAAGAGAACAACTTTTCGCAGCGTTTAAAATCTATATTTATGGAGCCATATTTTAAAGAATTACAATCTTTAAATAAGTTTGATACTTTTCAATATTGCGAAGATGAAGATAATAACTTTTTAAATTTTGCAATTAGAGGTGAAGAGAAGTTTTATATATTTAAAGTTGATTTAAAAACTATCTTATATGAAATTTCAAGCTCTTATGATAAAAAAATATTAATCAAAGATACTAGAGGTCATTTTTTAGAAAATGGTATTAATGAAGTTAAAAATGATGAATATATTTATAAAAAAGTTTATATAAAAAGTGATAAGTTTTATACTTTTTTAATAAATAAAAATATAGATGAACAAAATAGTTTTATAAAAGATTATTATAGAGTTGTTGTTTTTATTGTTTTTGTTTTAGCTCTTATTTTGTCAGCCGTTTTTACATATATTATAAATAAAGAGAATAAAAAAATCAAAGACGAAAACAAAAAATTAAACTTTGATATAGTAGAAAATTCTCTTGTATTAAATGAAAATCAAAAAATCATGAATGAGCATATTATGTTTATTCAAATTGATAAATATGGAATAATAAATGAAGTAAGTAATGCTTTTAGTGACTTTTTGGGATATTCAAGAAGTGAACTTTTGGGACATAGTTATAAACTTTTTGTATTTAAAGATATGAAGCAAGTTTTTAAAAAAGCTGTAAAAAATGAGTTAAATAAATCAATTTTTGAACTAAGAAATGTTCAAGGAAAAAGAAAAAATCTAGAGAGTTTTTGGATAGATATTTTTGTTGAAGAGCAGATTGAAAATAATCAAACAATAGCTTACAATATAATATGTCAAGATGCAACCGATAAAAAAAGAATATATAAACTATATAAAGATTTGAATCTTAAAATAGAAGAGTACGATGCTATTTTTGAAAATGTTCAAAGTGGTATTGCATTGTTAGATTTAGAAAATAAATTTGTAAAAGTTAATAACAAAATATCAGAACTTCTTGGATATTCAAAAGATGAAATACTTAAATTAACACCAGTTGATATAGTAAGTAATAGTTCAAAAAAGCTATTAGAAAATATGTTAAGAGATATTGCTGATTTTACAAAAGTATTAAAAATTGAGAAAATATTTATAAAAAAAGACAATACTCCTATACATTTGGAGTTATCTTTAATTTTGCTTGCAAAGAAGGCTAGAATTATATTTATAATAAACTCACTAGAAGATAAAAGAAAGCTTCAAGAGTTGAATCTAAATCTTGAAAAAAGAATAAAAAAAGAGTTAGAAAAGAGCAAAACAAAAGATAAAATTCACTATCAAGAGCAGATAAAAAGTGCAAAACTAAGCTATATTGGAGTTTTATCAGCTGGAATTACACATGAAATAAATACACCTTTGACATATGTGAAGGGAAATTTGGAGCTTATGCATTATGATATTGAAGCTCTTGAAAATTCAGATATAAAAAATAGAATGTTGCAAGATAGTAAAAAAATAAAAGAGGGTTTAAATAGAATTGCAAATATAGTGGAAAGTATGAGAGAAATTTCTCATTCAAATGAGGGTGAAAAAACAGATTTTAATGTATATGCCACTATACTTACGGCTTTGACTATGGCACATAATAGAGCAAAACATATTAGTAAAATATATTTAAATGGTGAAATTTTTGATATAAATAATATTGATAACAATAGATTTATTTTTAAAAGTAATATTCAAAAACAAAGAATTGAACAGATTTGGATTATTATTATAAATAACGCTCTTGATGAATTAGTAAAGATAGAAAACTATGAAAATAGAGAGCTTAAAATTGATATCTTAGAAGAGAAAAACAGTATTCTTGTAAGATTTAAAGATAATGCTGGTGGTTTAAGTAAAGAGATACTAAAAAAACTTTTTGAACCATTTACAAGTTCTAAAAGTCAAGGTGGAATGGGAATTGGACTATCTATTGCTAAAAAAATAATAGAAGAGCATAATGGTAGTATAAAAGCTTACAATGAAGATAATGGAGCACTTTTTGAAATAAGGCTAAAAAAAA
>JAGOHQ010000056.1 GCA_017996075.1 Aliarcobacter sp. | reverse complement strand
GAGCTACTTTTATTCAAAAAGAGGATACAAAACATAGCCTGTTTAAAAGAGCGGATGAAGCTTTATATATATCAAAAAATAGTGGAAGAAATATGGTGACAATTCTTTAAAATTTTGTATAATCTATTATGATTATTCAAAATTTCCAAATATCAAAAAATAGTCTATTTTTTACTCTTTTTCTACTTTTTGTTTTTATGATAAATATTTTATTTAGCTATTTTTCATATAAAGAGTTAAAAAATGAGTATATTTTTGAAACAAAAGCAGAAGTTTTAAATATCTACCCAAAAGAAAAATTTGATGTTATAAAGCTAAAAAGCGAAGGTTTTGAATTTTTTGCCTCTTTTTCAAAAGATGATAATATAAAAAAACTAGATTTTTTAAATGTAGTTTTTGATACTAGAAATATCACATTTTATACTTATTTAAAAGGTTTTTTTACAAATATTTTATACTTTGAAAGAGTTGAAAAACAAAGTAATTTAAAAGAAAAAATTGTCAAAAATATAGAAAAAAACCACGATGATTTTATTATAAAAGAGCTTTTTAATGCTCTGTTTTTAGCAATTCCAGTTTCAAGTGAACTTAGAGACATAATAACAGCTTATGGAATAGCACATGTTGTTGCTTTGTCTGGTTTTCATCTAGTGGTTTTATCTTTTGTGATTTATTGGATATTGTATTTTCCTTATAGTTTTTTTCAAAATAGATATTTTCCATACAGAAATCGAAGATTTGATATTTTATTAATAACTATGGGGATTTTATTTTATTATCTACTTTTAACAGATATTGTTCCATCTCTTTTAAGAGCTTTTGTACTTTTTTGTCTTGGACTTTATCTTTTAAGAAGCAATATAAAAATTATTTCATATATCACACTTTTTTATACTTTTTTAATAGTTGTTGCACTTTTTCCACAATATATTTTTAATATTGGATTTTGGTTCTCTATATTTGCAGTTTTTTATATCTATTTGTTTATTCAATATTTTAAAGATGGAAATAAAATTTTACTTTATATATTTTTTAATATCTGGATGTTTTTAATATTTAACCCAATAGTTCACTACTTTTTTGCTCAAACAGCGTTTGAGCAGTTTTATTCAATTCCTATTACAATATTTTTTACAATATTTTATCCACTTGAAATAGTTGCACATAGTTTTTATATATCTTCCTATTTTGATGATTATTTAAAAATTTTTTTAGAAAATAAAATCTATGTTTATGAAGTTTTTACTCCTTTATATTTTTTTATACTATATATTTTGTTTTCATTTTTATCTATTTTGAGTAAAAAAGCTTTTTGGGTATTAAATATTTTGATGATAGGATTTAATCTATATTTATTTTTTTAAAATAGATATAGATGACTTTTGATTAATTATCAATTAAATTTTAAAATTTTTATCTTTGATAATACGAGATTATTGAAGCTTTAGCTATCGTATGTGAATTTAGCATATATCCAACAAGTGCAGGAGTTGAGTTTTTATCTAAACCTAAACTTTCAATATCAAGAGCATGAACTGTAAAAATATATCTGTGTGCTTTATCTCCAGCAGGAGGACAAGCTCCACCAAAACCACTTTTTCCAAAATCTGTTATACTTTGAATAACATTTTTTTGCTCAATATTTCCAAATCCTTCTGGTAGATTTGTATTATTTTTTGGAATATTAAAAACTATCCAATGCCACCATCCTGAACCAGTTGGTGCATCTGGGTCATAAACTGTAATTGCAAATGATTTTGTATCTTTTGGATAATTTTCCCAAGATAACTCTGGAGAAATATTTTCTCCACTACATCCAAAACTATTAAAAACCTGCTTGTGTGTTAATTGACCTTTTAATGTATTACTTTTTAGTGTAAAATTATCTGCAAAGATGAAGCTTACAAAAAGAGTTAAACTTAATACTGTTTTTTTCATTTTTTATTCTCCTATTTTTGTCGTAAAATTATAATTGTAGCAAAAGTTGATAATAAAATCCCAATAAAAACTCCAAATGAAATAGTATCACCTTCAACTAAAAACATAATAATAGCAACCATAGCAGGACTTAAATAAATATATGCCATAACTTTTTTAGCCCCTAAAACTAAAGTTGCTTTTTGATATAAAAATAGTGTGATTATTGTTGTTCCTATTACTAAATACAAAAGTAAATATATATGATTTAGATCCAACTTATTCCATGCATAAGGAATATTTAGAATTTGCATAGTTAAACTCATCCAAATAATTCCACCAATTAGTGTAGCAAAAACTAAAACAAGTAATTCATCTTTTTTACTATATAAAAGCTTTATAAATACAGGATACAATGCCATAGAAAATGAAGCAAGTAGAAAGACAATATCTCCCTTGTTTAGCAATAGAGATAAAAATAGATTTAAATCTGCATTAAATACAACAATGCAAGTTGAAATTATTCCTAAAAAATAAATAAATAGTTGTTTTAAAGCAATTTTTTCTTTAAAGAAAAATATACATAAAATAGCAGTCATCAAAGGAACTAAAGTATAAATAGCTCCACTATTTAAAACTGTAGTATCTTCTAAAGCTTTTAGCATTCCTATAAAATATAAAGTATATACAAGGCTTACAATCATAGCTTTTGGAACTACTTTTATTACTTCTTTTAGTCTATCTTTGTTGAAAATAACTATTGGAGATAAAAATGCAAGAGCTAAAATAAATCTTAATAGAGTCAAAGATATTGGATCAATTATACTTGACAATTTTTGTGAAGCTAAAAATGAACCAGCTATTAAAATAGTTGCTATTAATATCATAATATGGGCATTTACTCGTTCATTCAAATAAAATCCTTTTATTTATTTTAAGAGCATTTTATCTAAAAGATTATAAAATGGGCTTCTTAAAAGCTAGGACGACCTAGCCTCTTTACTCAACCGAGGACGGCCTCAATTTTCAAATAAAGGTTTTTTATGAGTTGGATAATACTGTTTTTAGCTGGATTATTTGAAATAGCTTGGGCTATTGGTTTAAAATATAGTGAGGGTTTTACAAAATTAACTCCTAGTATAATTACTATTATTACTATGTTTATAAGTTTTTATCTTCTTAGTCTTGCTTTAAAATCTCTTCCTTTAGGAACTGCATATGCTATTTGGGTTGGAATTGGAACTATTGGGACTGTTATTGCTGGAATATTTTTGTTTGGTGAGTCTATGAATTTGATAAGAGTTGTAAGTATTTTATTTATTCTTTTAGGAATTATTGGTCTAAAAATAACTACAAATTAAATGTATATATAAAAGTTGTTCCAAAGTTTTCTTTGGATTCAACATCTATTTTTATACTGTTTTTTATACAAATATTTTTTACAATACTAAGACCTATTCCAAAACCACCTGTAATTTTATCACCTCTATAATATCTTTCAAAAATTGTACTAGTATCTTTTATTCCAATGCCTTCATCTTTGAAAATTAGTTTTATACTATTTTCCTCTTTTTTTAAACTTACATAGATGTTTGAGCTATTTTTTGAGTATTTTATAGCATTTGAAAGATTATTATCAATCAATCTAAAAGCCTCTATTTCATTAAAAAAAATCTCTATATTTGGTTCTATACTCTTGTAAAAAGTTATATCTTTGCTTACTGCTAAATCATTAAAAAACTCAACTCTTTTTTCCAAAAATAACGATATATTTATGTTGGTTTTTAGCTCTTTTACCTCATTTTGTTGCATATAATACTCTAAATCTTCATAAATTATTGTCATATTTTTCAAAGCAGATTTTACTCTTAAAATATTTTTATCATTTCTTAATCTCATTGATAACATATCAATATTTATTCTAGCAACTCCTATTGGAGTTTTTAGCTCATGCATAGCATCTTTTAAAAACTCATCTAAATAGATATTTAATTTTTTATATGGCTCAATGCTCTGTTTTATTACAAAAAATGAGAGTAAAAATATAAAAAAAGTAACTATTGAGATAAGTATTAAGGCATTATAAATAACCTCACTATAATCAACCTTTTTGCAAACAATTAAAAATGAAGCATCTAAAATATTTTGATTTAACTCTTTTTGATAACAAAATCTATCTTTAAATTTTTTAAAATCTTCATAAAAAAACTCTAAAGATTCATTTGAAGAGAATATTTCATTTTTATTTTTATCAAAAATTGAAGAGAAATATATGTTTGATCTTGGATAATAAAATATATTGTTGTTCTGTCTTTCAAAATAATCTATTTTTAAAACGATTTGATTTGCATAATTTTGTAAATCTATCTTATCTTTTATATCTTGATTATTTTTTGTTGCATCTATATAAAAATATATTGGAATTAGAGCTATTAAAAGTGTAATTGTTACTTGAATTACAATATATTTTAGTTCTGATTTACTATTTATCAATTTTATAACCTAAAAATCTCTTTGTTTTAATAAAATCTTTGTCTGTTTTTTCTCTAACTCTTTTTATACACATTCTAATATCTGCATAAGATATATCTTTATTTTCCCAAACATTTTCATGTAAAGACTCAATAGATACAAAAAAACCTCTATTTTGTACCAAAAAAGATAGAAGTTCAAGCTCTTTTGCTGATAAATCAACCACCTCTTCATCTCTATAAAGAAGAGATTTTTTTATGTTGTATTTAAATCCTAACTCAAGCTCAATGCAATCATCACTTGAGTTAAAATGATTTTTTATAAGTGCCTCTATTCTAAATTTTAGCTCAATCATATCAAAAGGTTTTCTAATATAATCATTGCAACCAAGAGTATAACCACGGCTTAAATCTTTTATATCTGTAAGTGAAGTTAAAATTATAATTGGAGTATCAATAGAGGCTTCTCTTACATGCTTTACAAGCTCAAATCCATCCATCTTTGGAACTCTTATATCAAGTAACAATAAATCATATCTTTTTTCAAAAATTGAGTTTAAAGCATCTTCTCCATTATCAAAATCATCAACTACAAAATCAAGCTCTTCTAAAAACTCCTTAATTGAAATTTTATATAAATAGTCATCTTCTAGCAACAATATTTTTATCATCTAATTATTATCTCTTTTTTTAAAATATCTTTATTATCATTTTTTTCATCTTTTATTTCAACATCTATAAAGTAATCATATTTTGGTAAATATCTAAAGTTGTTTATATTTTTATCAAAACTAATAAACAAAACTCCAACACTACTATTTTCAAACTCTCCTAAAGGAATTTGAGTAAAAATCCTATTATCTAGTTCATAATAAAACTTATCTTTTTTTAAAAATTGTGGATTTTTTTCTAAAATATCTAATAATCCTTTTGTAAAACTACTCTCCAAAATAGCATAATCTTTAAACTTTTGATTATTTTGATGATAAGTTGCAATTTTTAAATAATCTTTCTCTAGCATAACTACAGAGTCTATTCCTAAAGTTTTAAGCCTATTTACAAGAGATTTAAAATCAACTATTACTTCAAGAGAACCTATAAATATATTTTTATCATTATAAATTGGTACAATCGCTTTTATGTTAAATCGTTTTCCTAATTCACTTGAAACATAAGGTTCCTTTTGGTTTTTAACCTTTACAAGACCCTCTCTAAAACTATCAAGTTTTAATCCAAAATCTTTATCTTCCCAACTTCTTGTAAATACCTCTAAATCTTTTGTATGAATTTGAACATCTATTCTATTTTTTGTATATGTTTCTATAATATTTAAAAGTTTTAAAAGCTCTTTTTTTAACTCTATATTATTTTTATTTT
>JAGOHQ010000057.1 GCA_017996075.1 Aliarcobacter sp. | reverse complement strand
TCTCACCTGCAACTGTTGAAAATCTTAAAAGTAGTTTTGTCTTTTCACCTTTTTGTAAAACTTTTGCTTTTGTATATTTTGAAATATCTTCTGTTATTTCAAGAACTCCAAAAGCTCCACTTCCTTTGGCATGAACAACACGCTCAGGGATTCGTTCTCTATTTTGATGTGCTAATTTTTGAATTAATTGATAATCTTGTAATAAAACAGGACCTCTTTCACCTGCTGTTAAAGAGTTTTGGTTATCAGCTATTGGATTTCCACCTGTTGTTGTCATTGTTTTCTTCATGTATAGCCTCCTAAAATTAAAGGAAAAAATTTTTCCTTTGGTTAAGTATTCTATTTTTTTATAACTTAAACCATCTTTAAATCTTACTTAATAATAGGGCTTATTGTTTTCCAATCTTCTCTTAATGTTTTATGTAAAGTAAAAATATCATTTGAACTTGCAACTTCATTATAGTCATAAGGAGTAACAACTACTAAACCACCTTTTATAATACTTGTAAATGTATTTGACTCTACTTTTGAACCAGTAAAAAGAGAAAATTCCATTTCAAAACCACTAATATCATAAAATTGAGAGTTCTTTCTTACAAATTTTTTATATTTATCATATATTAAACAATCAATTATAACTCTCGAAGCATCACTACTTAAATCAACTTTTAAAACTTTTCCTATTTGCACATTTTTATAATAAACAGGTGAATCAACATTTACACTAGATGCTGTTTTATCCTCTACTCTTATTATTGTTCCAAAATGTGAATTAACTGATGGTTCTTTATCCAAACCATTAAAACCAGTTTGTGGTAGACCATTTTTAATATTATCACTTTTAATTACACCAATATTTACAGCCATAATAGTTGAACCTGCATTTGCAATCTCTTGAAAAGATATTCTTGGTTTTTTTAGATAAAAAATTGTTCCCTCTTTTGCAAACTCTTTAAAATCTTTTTCAATTATTGCTTCTACTTCAACTTTTTGATTTTTGTTAAGAGATATTTTTTTAACTTTTCCAATATTTGCACCTTTGTAAACAATTTTTGAGAAATTTTCTTGAAGTCCCTCAACATCATCAAAAATAATAGTTACCATATTTGTTGCAAGTTGCATCTCATCAAAGCTTGAATATAAAACTCTATTTCCAAGTGGAGTGTTTGAGCTATTATCAAGTTCTATTGAACCATCAATTAGTGATGAAAAACTATCTAACTCAAAAATTATGCCACTTAAACTAGCATTTAATTCTAGCTTTGGTTTTTTATAAAATCTACTTTTATTTGTAATAAATTTTTTAAAATCTTCATAAACAAAAAGTTCTACTTTTGAAGCCTTATCATCGAAATTGATTTTTTTTACAAAACCTATCTCTTGATTTTTATATACTATTGCCATATCTTCTTTTAAAACAAAACTATTATCAAACTGCGAATAAACTATAAAACCATTACTTTTGTCTCTTTTTTCCTTTTGAATCTCTTTATAGCTATCAAATAGTTCAAACTCTTTTTTTGTAAGTTTTGTATTGTCTAAATTTGATACAAGCGCTATTCCTCCATTTAAAGTTTTCTCTACTCCACTATAATTTATGTTTATATCAAAATTTTTTATCTCTAAAAGTTTTGAACTCATATCATAAAATTTACTACTATTATTTATCAAATCTTTATATTTATCATCTATTAATATAGAAATTCTTACATTTTTATAATCATCACTCAATCTATAAGATTCAACTCTTCCTATTTCTATATTTTTGTAATATATTTTTGATCTTTCATTTATAGAGTTTAAATTATCTGAAATTAAATCAATTTTTATAGCATGTAAACTCTTTTTTAAATCTTTTTTAGAAATACCTAAGAATTTATTAGAAAATTCTCCTTCTTGATAATCTAAAGATAGATAATTTCCTTTTATTATATTTCCTAAATTTTTTATACCATCAAATGATATAGTTGGTTCTTCAATAATAAAACGACTATTTTTTGTAAGAAGATATTTATACTCTTCATACACATAAGCTTTTGTAGCTAATATATCATCTTGTATTTTTACATTTGATACTTTACCTATTTCAATACCTTTGTACAATATTGAAGTATTTTCATCGATTTTTCCTTCATTAAAATCAATAGTAAAATGAACTTTTTTTCTTAAATCATCTTTTGAAGAAAAAAGAGTATAAATCTCATTTTTTTCAATTTTCGAATCATCTTTTATACTTGTTACAACTGTAATCCCACCAACTAAAGCTGAATATAGTGAGCTAACTTCAATATTTAAACCACTAGCTCCATAATTTACTTTTAATGCCTCATTCATTATAAATTTTGAACTTTTATTTACTAAGTAGTTATACTTATCATAAATATATGCACTTGCATAAAGTTGTTCATTTTTAAACTCTTTTGAAACGATTTCACCTATTTGGTATTTGTTATAAAAAATTGGAGTTCCAACATCTACATTATCTTTATCATTCAATAATAAAGATATATAATAACCATTCTCTTCAAATTCATCATCAGGAGCAGAATCAAGACCTGTAAAATACCATTGTGGTTTTGCATTTTCTATTTTAAAATTTGGAGATAACTCTATTTTATAACCGCTTATTAGTGTGCTAAGTCCTGAAATTTTTGTCAAAGATACAGTTGGTTTTTTTATCCAAAATTTTGAACCTTCATTTGCAACATACTCTGCAACATCACTATTTACTAAAATATTAACAGCAACATTTTTTAAATCATCATGCATAGATATTTTTGTAACTTTTCCTAAGGCTAAACCTTTGTACTCCAAAGTTGTAACATTCTCTTTTAAACCTTCAGCACTTTTAAAATATACAACAATATTTGTACCTTTTTTAGAGTATGTATCATAAGCAATAAATGCAAGAATTCCCAAAATTATAAGTGGAAGTATCCAAACAGGAGATATTCTATTACTTTTTTTCTCTTTTGCTAAATACACAATTGGCTCATTTATATTTTCACTAATCTCTTTTTTCATCCCAAATTATCCTTGTATCAAATCTATGTGCTGCAAATATTGTAATTATTACCATTAAAGAAAAAGATGTTGCAGCAACTCCACCTTTTATATTAAATAACTCATCTAATTGAACTATTGAAGCCATTAAAGCGACTACATAAATATCTATCATCGACCATTTTCCAATTGCTTCAATGTATTTATATATCAGAATCTTTGTTTTATTTGTCATCTTTACATTTATTTTTAAAGATAAAAATATAAAAAATAGGGCAAATAGTTTTACTATAGGAATAGCAACACTAGCTATAAATATTACAAATGCTATAAAATAACTTCCATGCTCTAAAAAGCTAATAATTCCTTCAATAATTGTACTTTCTAAATTTACACCAAATTGTGTTACTACCATCATTGGATAAACCATTGCTGGAATATACAAAAGCATTGCACAAATTGTTAAAGCAAGTGATATTTGTAAAGAGTTTTCAACTCTTTTTTTTACCATATGGTTGCATCTATTACATAAAAAAGAGTCATAATTCTCTTTTTTATATACTTTTTTACAGTTTTTGCAAGAAATTAAAACCATTTAATCATCCAAAATAACAGATGCATCAAATCTTAAATGAGACATAATAAAACAAAAAATATACCCAAGTAAAACATAAAAACCTATATCAAATTTTGTATTGCTAACCATTCCAATAAGTTTTATATAAGTAACAATTAGGCTTACAATAAAAACTTCCATAAACCCCCAATTTTTAAAAAAATAGTAAGAGTCATATAGAAGTGATTTTTTAAAAATCTCTTTTTTAAATTTTACTTGAAAAAATACTAAAATTATTATAATTGAGTTTAAAACAGGAGCTAAAATAATTGTAAATAGAACTAAAAAAGAGACTATATAAAAATCTTGTTCAAACAATACATATACAGTTTTTAAAATATTTGCATCTAAACTTTGAGCATTTAAGTTTAGGCTTAAAATAGGGTATAAACTTAAAATTAAAAATAACATCAAACTAGATATTGCAAAAAATAGTGAATCAATTGAGTGACTGTTTTCCTCTTTTAATTTACTATCACATCTAGGACATCGTTGAGTAAATTTTGAAGAATTAGACTTTTGTACAAATAATCCACAGCTATAACACTCAACTACATTTGTTAAATCTTGCATAAAAACCTTTAAAATATAATTTTGTATTTTATCATACAAACTATTTAATAAAGAGTTTAATATACTATTTATTGTAATATTGCAAAATTTTGAAAACAATTTAATTAAAAAAGGTTATAAAATGGAATTTAAAATATCAGAAGCAATTTTTGGAACAAGACCAGCTGTTGAAAAACCATCATTAAAATTTTTAGAAACTATTAAAGAAGATGGACTTAGAGAAATTATATCAAAACACTATGATTTACTAAGACAAAGTTCAATAAAAGATCTATTTCCGGAAGATGATGAAGAGTTTGAACAAGCAAAAATAAATTCAGCAGATTTTTTTATACAAATTTGTGGAGGTCCTGACTACTTTAATCAACATAGAGGAAATCCTATGATGGTAAAAAGGCATGCACCTTTTAAAATAACTCCAAAGGCTAGAAGAGTTTGGCTTGAGTGTTATATTGAGATTTTAAAAGATTTGGATATGCCTGAAGATTTAAAACAATCTTTTTGGAACTATTTAGATATCTTCTCTATGTGGATGATAAACTCACCTGAAGATTAATTAAAGGATATTTTTGAGTTTACAAACAAAAGGAGTTATACTAGCTATTATCTCTGCTATTTGCTATGGAATGAATCCATTAGGAGCACTTTTTTTATATGAAGAGGGTTTAAATGTAAACTCTGTAATTTTTTATAGATTTATTTTTGCCTCTATTTTATTGGCTATTTTTATGCTTATCAAAAAAGATTCTTTTTATTTAAAATTTAAAGAGATTATACTTTTAGCTCTTTTAGGTTTATTATTTGGTATTTCTGCAATTAGTTTATTTAACTCATTTTTATATATGGATGCTGGACTTGCATCTACTGTTTTATTTATTTATCCTATATTTGTAGCAATTATAATGGCACTGTTTTTTAAAGAGAAAAATTCAATAATAACTATTTTATCTATAATCTTTGCATTTTTAGGAGTTGTATTACTATATGAAAGTGATGGAGCAAATGTTAGTAATTTTGGGATATTTTTAGTAATAGTTTCATCATTGTGTTATGCTATTTATATAGTTATTATAAATCAATACTTAAAATTATCTGCACTAAAAGTTACTTTTTACTCTATGCTATTTTGTACAATAACTATTTTAATACACTCATTTTTTGATAGTAGTTTAAATATTATGCCTTTAGTAAACTTCAATATGTGGTTTTATACAATATTTTTAGCTCTCGTTCCTACAATCATATCTTTACTTTTTTTAATAAAAGCAATTCAGCTAATTGGTTCAACAAGTGCATCTATTTTAGGAGCATTAGAGCCTTTAACTGCTGTCCTAATTGGAGTTTATGTTTTTAATGAAAAAATAACTTTTTGGTTAGTTATTGGAATAGTGTTTATTTTGTTTGGAGTTCTTCTAATAGTTTTAAAAGATTATATTGATAAATTATTTAAAATTAAAAATTAAAGTTTGCTTTTATTCTACTATTGCGATAGTATGAATTGATAATACAAATAAAAGAGGAATTAATATGATAAAAAAAATTTTTAAAAAGCTATTAGTAATTAGCTCAATAT
>JAGOHQ010000055.1 GCA_017996075.1 Aliarcobacter sp. | reverse complement strand
ATACATCTATACAGATAAATTTCCTATATACAAGAAAACTTAATCCATTTTTATTTTTTATTATTGAAAACTAAATCTTCTATATGATTATGTTACAATTCATAACATGAAAGATTACACTATTTATACAACAACTATTCAAACTCAAAAACTTATAATGTTTACAGCTATTTTTCAAGAGGAACTAATACTATTTGTGCCTTTTGAAAAAGAGTTTTGTAATAAAAAATTAGAGAGCTTCAAAAAAATATTAAAAGCTTCAAATATTGTAGAAGATGATAGTAAATTTCAAAAATTAAAAATAGAGTTAGATGAGTATTTTAAAAATCAAAGAGATAATTTTACAATTCCAATTAGGCTAATAGGAACTCCTTTTCAAATAAAATGTTGGGAAGCTTTACAAAAAATAAAGTATGGACAAACTATTAGCTACAAAGAAGAAGCAAAAAATATTGGAAATGAAAAAGCATATAGGGCTGTTGCAAATGCAAATGGTAAAAATAATTTAAGTATAATTGTACCCTGCCATAGAGTAATAGCAAATAATGGAAACATAGGTGGTTACACTGGTGGAATTTGGATAAAAGAGTATCTACTAAATTTAGAAAAAGGAGAAGAATGAACTTAATATCCCTTCAAATGAAAACTTGTGAAAACTTTGAAACAAATCTTGAAAATTTGAAAAATTTAATTCTATCTTGTAAAAATGAGTCACTAATTTTAGCACCTGAATTAGCACTTGTAGGTTTTGCATATGATAAGATGGAAGAAGCTAGTATTTTTTCAATAAAAGCAATAGATGAGATAAAAGAGCTTTCAGAAAATAAAATTATAGCAATTACAACAATTATAAAAGAAGATGATAAATTTTACAATAGATTATTTATCTTTTTTAATAAAAATATTGTCCATACTCAAGATAAGATAAAACTTTTTCCTCTAGGAGATGAGGATAAATATTTTACTCCATCAAAAGATAGTAATATAAAAATTATAGATATAAATGGTTTAAAAATAGCAACTTTAATATGTTTTGAGCTTAGATTTCCTACTCTTTGGGAACAGATAAAAGGTGCTGATATTATTTTAAATCCTGCTATGTGGGGGATAAAAAGAAAAGAACATTATGAAACTATTAGTAAAGCTCTAGCTTTAGTTAATCAAAGTTTTGTAATTGCAAGTAATAGTGCAAACGATAATATGGCAAAAGGAAGTGCTATAATATCGCCATTTGGAAATATTATAAAAGATGATAATAAAACAATTTTAGAAGCAAAATTTGATAAAGATGAAATTTTAAAAGTTAGAAAATATATAGATATTGGATTAAATTAATCTCATTTTACAATTATTACACAATTTTAAAATACTATTTATACCTATTAAAAAAATTTTATAAAGGAGAAAACATTGAAATTTAAATCTTTATTACTGATTTTACTATTTATTTCTAATGTTTTTGCATCTAATGTAGATATAAAAAACTTAACGCCCGAGCAACTAGAGACACTAAAAGAGATAAAAAAACATGGGCAAGATACTGGACTTAGTTATACTTTGATGGCAATAGCAATCAAAGAATCAAAACTTGGTGAGTATATGGTAAATCTTGACACAAAAGATTTTGGTCTTTATCAAGCAAATATTAAAACTGTTTTAAGTAGACAAAATATAAAAGATACTACTTGGAATAGAAATGTTTTTGCATCAAAATTGGTTTCAGATTTTCAGTTTGCAACAAAAAATGCGATAGAAGAACTTACTTTTTGGCAAAAAATCCATAGAAATGATTGGACAAAAGTTTGGGGAAGCTACAATGCTGGTTATAAATTTAATAGCAAACAAGCAAAAGAGTACTCAAAAGAGATTGCTCTAATAATTAAAGAACTAAAAAAATTCAACGTGTAAAATATAACAACTAGCATAGCCTAGTTGTTTTTACATCTCTTTTACAAAAAATCTTTTTCTTTTTGATACCAATTATCATATTTTAATAAAAATTAAAGTTTTATTCCACTATTATTTTGATATTAATTATCAATATAAAGGGAAATAATGAGTATTTTAATAATTGGCGGAGACCAAATATCTCAAATATCTTCTATGCTAACACAAATGGGAGCAAAAACTATAAATCACTGGGATGCAAGAAAAAAATCTTCAGCACCTAAGAAAAAAGTACCACAAGATACAGATTGTATAGTTATGCTAACATCTTTTTTAAACCACAATACAATGCTAAAATATAAAAATGAAGCTAAAAAAAGAAATATTCCATTTATTTGTGCTAAAAGATCAATATCTTGTGTATATGATGAATATGTAAAAATTATGGGGATAAAAGATTGTAGTCAATGTTATGCAAACTGCTATAATAAAGAACTGTAAATTTATATAAACAAAGAGATAAAACTCTTTGTTTTAGATACTTTTATAAATATTTATCAACTCATTTTTATCAATTTTATGGTTTGAATTGTATGGAAATTTATCTAACACAACAATATCTGATGGAATCATATAGTATGGAAGATTTTTTGAGATATTATGCTTTAAAACTTCAATATCTAAGGATTTAGAACCTATAACAAAAGAGATAATCTTTGCAACATCATTTCCTCTTTTTAGTGGAATTGTTATAGATTCACTTACCATTTTATCACTAAGAAGCTCTTTATCTATCTCACCTAGTTCTATTCTAAATCCATGAAGTTTTATAAGCTCATCTTTTCTATTTGAAAAAAATAGTAAACCATCTTCAAAATAACCGAAATCTCCTGTTCTGAAACTTCTTTTTTCATATTTTTTCTCAAATTTTTGCTTATTTAACTCTTCATTTTTAAAATATCCAATAGATACATTGTCTCCAACAATCTCAAGCTCTCCAATATTTTGCTCATCAATATCTAATAAATTTATCTTTGAATTCTCTTTTACATAACCAACTGGTAAATTTTTTGAATATTTTTCTAAAATATCAGAGGTGATTTCTATCAAAGTTGTAGCAACTGTAGCTTCTGTTGGTCCATATGTATTTAAAACAATAGAAGATGGAAAACTATTTTTTATTCTTTTTACAGTGTTTGAAGGTAAAACCTCTCCACAAAAAAGAAAGGTTTTTAAACTTTTTATATTTTTTTCTTCAAACTCAGATGAAAGTAAAAGCTTACTAATGAATGATGGCGTTGAAACCCAAACATCGCAAGAGTATTTTTTCAATCTTTCAAAATATAAAAGATGATTTTCTATAGTATCTTTACTATTTAAAACAATAGTTGCTCCTAAAGATAAAAAACCAACTAATTCATAAACAGATAAATCAAAACTAAAAGGTGCTTGATTCATAAATACACTATCTTTTGATAGTCCAAAATCACTATTTAACCACTTTTCAAAATCCAAAATAGAGTTTTGTGTAATTTGAACCCCTTTTGGTTCACCTGTACTTCCTGATGTAAAAATAATATAAATTATTGGGTCACTTAATAAATATGAAGTAGATATATTGCTTTGATTAAAATCTATTTTATTTTCTATTGTATCTATTTTGATAGCAGATTTTACAATACTTGCTATTTTATCAACTCTATCTTTTGGATAAATTGTATCAATAGGAATATATGGAAACCCTAAACTCATACAGCTTATAATACTTACAATAAAATCTACTTCCTTATGTCCATAAATAAGAACTGGATGCCCTTTTGGAAGATTATATTTTTGAAGTTTTTTCTTAAAACTATCTACTTCATTTTTTAACTCACTCCACGTTAAATCTTTGTCACTTCCACAAACAGCCAATTTGTCAAACTCTTTTTCACACTCAACAAAATCTAAAAGTTTAAAATCGAATCTCATAAAGGAACCCTTCCACTAAAAAAATATAGAGCAAAAACTGCTGCATTTATCATCAAAAATCTTTTTAAATTTATACTTATAATATCTGGAAAAAATGAAAAATAGTCATATCCACCCTTTTTAACATACAAAACATAAGAGTTATGAATACTTGAATAGATTCCAAATAAAAAACCACTAAAAATAAAGTACCAATTTAAACCATTCCAAACTCCCATAAGCAAAAAAGTACATGTTATTGCAATATTTTGTATAAGTAACTTTCTTTTCTTTAGAAAATCAAAATTATGAAGATATTTATATAATGGTTTAAAGAAGTAATCAGTTAGCCAACTCCCTAAAGTTATGTGAAATCTTCTCCAGAAATCTTGTGGATTTGGTGCAAGATATGGATGATTAAAGTTCATTGGAACAAAAATACCCATCATTATACTTAATCCAACAGCCATTGCACTATACCCAGCAAAATCAAAAAAAAGATAAGTTGTGTATGCATATGCACTATTTGCCATATCAAAAAACAAGATACTATTTTCATCTATTTTTCCAAGCCAATACATAGTAACAAGCTTTGCAAAAACGAATTTAAATAAAACTCCAACAACTAAAATTTCCCAACCTTTTAATATATTTGCTAAAGTTAAATTTTCATAACCTTTTTGTAAATCCTCTTGAAATCTGTATGATCTATCTATTGGACCTGCTAGTAGAGTTGTAGGAAATAGTAAAAATGATGTAAACTCAAAAAATGATAGTTTTCCATAGTTGTGACTATCAACTATTGCTTGAATAGTCCTAAATGTAATATATGAAATACCTATAATTTTAAACATAGGATTATCTAAATCAATTTTATGTAACATCATAGGAAAGGCTATAACAATCATTGCGAAAAGTGTCTCTTTATAATCATTTTTTACAAAAATATAGTAAATAACATAAGTATAAATAAGAAGTAAAAAGATCAAATAAGAGTCAGGAATAGCAAAAGATATATAAACAACAACAGCTATAAAAATAACCATTTTATATGAGATAAATTTACTTAAAATATTTTTAAATATATGTAAGAAAAGAATAAATGAAAAGCTTATTATAAAAAATCCAACTCCTGAAAAAGGAAAAAAATCATACATTAAAACTCCTCATATACAAATTCAACAGTAGAATCAACATCATTCCCACTTAAATCATTTATATTTTCATCAGCTAAAATATACAAAAGACCAACTATCAAAAGCAGATATATAAAAAAGAATTTAAAAAAATATCTCAAAAAATTTCCTTATTTAACAAAATAATCAACTATTTTTTGATTGGCTTTAACCCAACCTAACTCACCAAAATGAACAATATCTGTTAATGTTCCAATCTCATAATCCTCTTTTTTATATGTCCACATATCCATATATTCAAAGTTATGTTCCAAAACTTTTGATTTTATTGTTTCCATAAGTAAGTTTGCATTTTCTCTATTTTTACTAAATACATAAGGGTGTAAATCTTGCATTATAAAAAGTGGTTTAATTTTGTAGCTATCTAAAAAATCTAGTAAATCTAAAAAATCTTGATACTCTTCATTTTTTTCCAAAGATGGAGGGATTACTATTTCAAATGGGAAGCTATTTTTTGCAATTTGTGGTTCAACATATTTTGAATAATACTCATTGTTAATTCCAAGATTATTATTTGAAGATGAAATTTCTATATTTTTTGCTTCATTTTTTAAATCATCAAAATTCAAATCTTGCTTAAAATATTTAATATCTTGTGATTTAACATACTTTTCATCAAATTTTTCTATCATAAATTTTTTAATTTTATTATTTATATATTCATCTTTCATCTCTTTATATGGGGTTTCATATATAAAAGTTGGATCTTTGATATATGAGATATTATTTTGAATATAAT
>JAGOHQ010000054.1 GCA_017996075.1 Aliarcobacter sp. | reverse complement strand
CAACAGGTGGTGTTAACATACCTATTTCCATGTTTACAACCATTATAACTCCCAAGTGAATTGGATCAATTCCAAGAGCCATTCCAATAGGAAGAAGAAGTGGAACTGTAATCATAACAACCGAACTAGGCTCCATAAATTGTCCCATAATTAGAAGTAAAATATTTACAATAAGTAGGAACATTAAAGGGCTTACATTTGCATCTATTATCATTTGAGTAATTTGTTGAGGAATTTGCTCATCTGTTAAGAAGTGTGCAAAAATCATAGCATTTGCAATGATAAAGAAAATCATCGAACTTGTTTGTGCAGAATCTAGTGTAATTTTATATAAATCTTTTAGTTTTATATCTTTATAAACAAAGAAAGATATAAAAAATGCATACATAACACTAACTGCTCCAGCTTCTGTTGGAGTAAAAATACCACCATAAATTCCACCAATAACTACAAAAATAATTAATAATGCCCAAAAAGAGTCTTTAAAAGCTTTAAATATTTCAGACAAACTAGCCATCTTTTCAGCTTTAAACCCACTTCTTTTAGCTAATATATATGTAGCTAACATCATCATACCACCTATCATAAGCCCAGGAATTACACCAGCCATAAATAGTTTTCCAATAGATTGATCAGCACTAACACCATATACAATGAATACAACAGATGGTGGAATTAAAATTCCTAATGTTCCAGAAGTTGTAATTGTACCAATAGCAAATTGTTCATTATATCCAGCACTTTTAATAGCACCATACATAACAGAACCAATAGCAGCAACAGTAGCAGGAGAACTTCCACTAATAGCAGCAAAAATAATAGAAGCTAAAATAGCAGCAATTGGAAGTCCTCCTGGAAGATGACCAACTAAACTTTTAGCAAAATTTATAATTCTTGTAGCAGCACTTCCTCTTGAAAGTAAAGAACCAGCTAAAACGAACATAGGAATTGCCATAAGTGTATATTTATTTAATCCATCAAAAATATATGATGAAATTCCCATTAAATCGTTGTTTGTAAATAAAAATGCAGAAACTAATGTACTAGCTCCTAAAGCAACAGCTACAGGAACTCCTACTAACATCAAACCAAAAAGTAAAATAAAAAGTGTTGCAATAACCATTATTTATTTTCTCCTTTAATCTCTTCTATTATAGCTTCATGTTCACTAAATAGTTTGATATTCTGAGCATCTGTTTTATAAAGTTCTACAAGTTTTTCAGCAACTCTATATGCAGCTAAAAAAAATGCAATAGGAATAACTAATTGAGGTATCCAAAGTGGAACTTGTAAATCTACGTTGATTTCTCCAAAATCCATTAACATCAAAATTAATTTATATCCAAAATATGAAATCAGAAGAAGATAAATAATAGAAAGTAGATTTGCAAAAAGCAAAAACATTTTCATAACAGAAGGTGAAAACTTCTCTATTACCAAAGTAATAGAGATGTGAGCACCTTGCTTAAACCCATAGGCAGCACCAAAAAGTGCCGACCATATAAATAAATAGTTTGTAAGTTCAGCTGCCCAAGGAAGACTCATATCAAAGACATATCTTAGAACAACATTAACAAATGCCAATAAAACACCCAATACCATTCCATAGACTGCTATTGTTTGGTTTATTGTACCAACTATTAAATCAATAATTTTAAAAAATTTACTCATTTTTCCGCTTTACTTATTTTGTATCAATAGCTTTTTTGATTAAATCTTCACCAATTACATCATAAAATTGTGGATAAATACCTTCCATAACTTTTCTCCAGTTTGCTTTTTGTGCATCATTTAATTCAAAAATCTCAAGTCTTTTTGATTCAGCCGCATATTTTTTTAGATTAGCCATAATTTTTGCATCATCTTCTGCAGTTGCTTTTCTTTCAAACTCTGTTGCTTCTTTCATAGCTTGTGATACTTTTTCTTGTACATCTTTTGGTAATTTATCCCAGAATTGTTGATTCATTACAACTAAATAACCTAAATATCCATGGCTACTTAAAGTAAGACTAGATTGAACTTCATTAAATTTTTTTGTATAAAAATTTGATAGAGGATTTTCAGTTGCATCAACAACACCTTGTTGAAGTGCTGAATAAACTTCAGAGAATGGTAAAATTTGTGGATTTCCGCCAACAGCTTTAAACTGAGCTTCTAAAACTTTTGAAGATTGAATTCTAAATTTTTGACCTTTTGCATCTTCAGGATTTATAATAGCTTTTTTACTACTAGAGAAATGTTTAAATCCAGCATCCCAATAATCAAATGCTATCATCTGTTTTTTTGCATCTACATAAGATTTAAGTTTTGCTCCAACTTCTCCATCCATAACTTTATATAAGTGTTCTTTGTCTCTAAAAAGAAACGGTAAATCAAATAGTTGAATTTGTGGCACAATAGATGGGAATTTTGATAAACTTGGCATAATTAATTGAACATTGTTCATAGCCAAAGCTTTCATCTCATCTGCATCACCATATAATTGTGAGTTTGGGAAAACTTGAACATCAATTTTTCCAGCAGTTAGCTCCTCTATTCTTTTTTCTAAGAAATCAGCAGCCATACCTTTTGGTGTACTAGAACTTACAACATGACTAATTTTCATAACATAATCAGCTCCAAAGCTTGAAGTTGCAAGTATTGCAGCAGCAGCTATTCCAAATATACTTCTTTTCATAAATACTCCTAAAATTGAAAGTTTGATTTCAAGTTTATCTAAATTTTATGTAAATGTTGTGTCACTATAGATAAATTTTTGATAAATTAATATTTTTATTTAAAAAAAATAAGCTATTTTAAAGATATGAATACCGAAAGTTTGTTTTGAAATTTTAAAAAATTATGAAGAAAATAATATAAATAAAAAAAGGCTTGAGATAAAATCTCAAGCCTTTTGGTTTTTATTAAATCTCTTAGATTTAAAAGCTTACCCTAAAAATGGATTTGCATAAAGTGCGATCATAGCAATAACAAGTGCATAAATAACTTGTGCTTCAATCATAGCTAATGCAATAAACATTGTAGTCATTAATTTTCCACCAAGACCTGGGTTTCTAGCAGTTCCAGCAATAGTTGCAGCAGCAGTATTACCCATACCAATAGCTCCACCAAGAGCAGCTAATCCAAGTCCAATTCCAGCAGCAACTACAGAGTATGCTTTTAAAGTCTCATTTGCAACTGCAGCATCTGCAGCAAATGCAAAACCAGCGAAAGCTAGTACTAAAAGAACGATTTTTTTCATCTTAAATCCTTATAAATATTTTCAAAGTCTGTTCGGCTTGCGTATCCCTACAAAGTACTTTGATGGCTGAGATTATATTTTAAGTAAACTAAAAGTAAGATAAAGGAATTTAAACTTTTGGAAGTGATTTATGAAAAAATTTCTATTAATACTACTCGTTTTAGTTCTATTTATTTTTGGAATATTTTATATGCTTTTTTTTACAAAAAGTGGAAACGGTATTATTTCTCAATATATTGAAAATAGTTTTAATGAAAAACAAAATGATTTCAAACTTAAATTTGATACTTTTTTAATCAATACAAATGAGATAAATTTAGTTGCAAATATAAATGATAGTTCTAAAATAAAAATAGATGGAAAAATTAGCTCTTTATTTGATTTAAAAGCAGAATTTATCTATAAAATAGATATAAAAGATTTATCAATTTTTAATAATATTGTACAAAAAGAGTTAAAAGGTTCTTTAGCAGCAAATGGCGATTTAATTACAAAAAATGGATTAAGCACAATAATAGGAACTTCAAATATAGCAAACAGCTCAACAAAATATGAGATAAATCTAAATAAAACAGATATAAAAAGCTTAGATTTGGATATAAAAAATGCAAATATAGATGAACTTTTAGCACTTTTAAGTGAGCCTATTTATAGCTTTGGAAAACTAAATCTAAAAACAAAACTTATAAAAAATAGCAGTAATTTTTTTAATGGTGATTTTTCATTTGATATAAACGATGGAAAAATAAACAATGAAATAGTTCAAAAAGAGTTTAATTTTCCTATAAAGCAGACTATAACTTATAATTTAAAAAGCTTAAATAAACTAGAAAATAGAAATGTTTTAAGTGATATAAAACTAATTTCAAGTTTAGCAAATTTAGATATGAAAAATTTGATTATTGATTTAGTTACAAAAGATATAAGCTCTAACTATTTTTTAGATATTTTAAATTTAAGACAAATTGAAGAGTTTATAAATATTGCATTAAACGGAGATTTAAAAGTAGTTGGTAACATAAATAAAAATCAAAAAACTCTAAAAATAGATGGGAATTCAAATATTGCTGGTGGTGTTGCAAACTTTGTACTTTTAGATGATAATTTGGATTTAAAGTTAAAAGATGCAAACTCTTTAAAACTTTTATATCTTTTAAATAAAGATCAGTTTTTTAACTCAAATTTATCATTAGATTCAAATTACAATATTGTATCAAAGATTGGAAATATAAATATTGAAGTTAAAAATGGTAATTTTATAAAAAATAACTTTATACAAAAAATAGAAGATTTTACAAAAATAGATTTAAGTAAAGAGATATTTGAATATGGAACTATAAATAGCAAGATTGATAACAAAAAAATATACTCAAATCTTAATTTAACATCTAAAAAAAGTGATATTAAATCAAAAGATAGTTTTATAGATTTTAATAAAAATATAATAGATACGAAACTAGATATAAATCTAAATAAAAATATATTTTCTGTAAAACTTGAAGATGATTTAAATAAACCTAAAATAATAGTAGATGTACAAGATTTAATAAAAAATATTTTAGAAAAAAAATTAGATAAGTATATAAATAAAGAGGATGATGCACAAAAAATTGAGCTTTTAAAAGGAATTAAATCTCTTTTTTAATATCTTGATAATTATTATCATTTTAAGTAAACTCAAAGTTTTTTTTAGATTTAATTTTAAAAAAATTTAATATTACAAGGATTTTAAAATGAGATTTACAAATAAACTTTTAGTTTCTTTATCACTTGCTGCTTCTTTAGCTATAAGTTCAGGTGCTACTACTTCAAAAAACGAGACAACTTCTAATATTTCAAAAAACTTAACATTTCTTGAAAGCTATTCAAATATAGCTCTTGACAATTACACAGATGCACTAAAAGATGCAAAGAATTTAAAAATTTCTATTGATAAATTTGTTTCAAATCCAACTCAAGAAAATCTTGATAGTGCAAAAAAAGCTTGGTTACAAGCAAGAGAGTCATATGGAAGTACTGAAATTTTTAGGCTTGCAAATGGTCCAATTGATTCTGAAGATGGTTGGATAGCAGAAACTTATGGTGCTTTAGAGGGACAAATTAATGCTTGGCCACTTGATGAAAATATGATTGATTATACTATTGATGCAGATGGAAAAAGAACATCTGGAAATATTATTGACACTATTGGAAAGTTTAATCCAGGTGGTGAAGAATCAAAAGAAGTTGATGTTACAAAAATTACAGTTGAAGCTTTAACAGAACTTAATGAAAATGGTGGAGAAGCAAATGTTTCAACTGGTTACCATGCTATTGAGTTCTTGCTTTGGGGACAAGATCAAGATTATAACAACTTCTTAGAAGATAAAATTACAAACGGCGCAATGGTAGCTGGGTTAAGACCACTTAGTGATTTTACAACAGACAAAGATGCAAAAAGAAGATTGGAGTATTTAAGTGTTGTTACACAAAAATTAGTTGAAGATTTAAGTGTTGTTACAAGTGCTTGGGAAAAAGAGATTAAAGGTAATGCTGGACTTTATAGAGCGGCTCTTTTAGGCAAATTAAAAGGTAAAGAAAAAGATAAAAATTTAGATAAAAAAGAGACAATGAAAC
>JAGOHQ010000053.1 GCA_017996075.1 Aliarcobacter sp. | reverse complement strand
TATTTTGAAGATTACGAGAAGCATGAGTGGGGCTATAACTACTCAAACCAAATATTATAAAGGAAAGAAATGCCTACAATACAACAGCTTGTAAGAAAAGAGCGAAAAAAAGTGGTTGAGAAATCAAAATCTCCAGCACTTAAAAAATGTCCACAAAGAAGAGGAGTATGTACAAGAGTATATACAACAACTCCAAAAAAACCTAACTCGGCTTTAAGAAAAGTTGCGAAAGTTAGATTAACAACTGGATTTGAAGTTATTTCATACATCGGTGGAGAGGGACATAACCTTCAAGAACACTCAATTGTGTTAGTAAGAGGGGGAAGAGTAAAAGATTTACCTGGGGTTAAATACCACATTGTAAGAGGTGCGTTAGATTCAGCTGGTGTAAATAACAGAACTGTATCTAGATCTAAGTATGGTACAAAAAGACCAAAAGCTAAAAAATAAGTAGAAGGATAGAAAATGAGAAGAAGAAAAGCTCCAGTTAGAGAGATAATGGCTGATCCTATCTACAATAGTAAAGTGATCACAAAATTTGTTAATGCAATTATGCTAGATGGTAAAAAATCTGTTGCTGAAAAAATCCTTTATGGTGCAATAGATAACCTTGATAAAAGAGGTGAAGAAAAAGGTTTTGACCTGTTTGAAAAAGCAGTTGAAAATGTTAAACCACTTTTAGAAGTAAGAAGTAGAAGAGTTGGAGGAGCTACATATCAAGTTCCTGTTGAAGTTAGAGCTGTAAGAAGACAAACTTTAGCACTTAGATGGCTTATTGATGCTTCAAGAAAAAGAAATGAAAGAACAATGGTTGAGAGATTAGCAAATGAGCTATTCGAAGCAGCAAACGAAAGAGGATCATCTTTTAAGAAAAAAGAAGATGTACATAGAATGGCAGAGGCTAACAAAGCATTTGCACACTACAGATGGTAGGATAAATTATTATGGCAAGAAAAGTACCTTTAAACAGAGTTAGAAATATTGGTATTGCTGCACACATTGATGCAGGAAAAACAACAAGTACGGAAAGAATTTTATTCTATACAGGAGTTTCTCATAAAATTGGAGAAGTTCATGAAGGTGCAGCAACAATGGACTGGATGGAACAAGAGCAAGAAAGAGGTATTACTATTACTTCTGCTGCTACTACTTGTTTTTGGACACATCCAAAAACAAATGAGCAACTACAAATAAATATCATTGACACTCCAGGTCACGTTGACTTTACTATTGAAGTTGAGAGATCTATGAGAGTTCTTGATGGTGCTGTTGCAGTATTTTGTTCAGTTGGAGGAGTTCAACCACAATCTGAAACTGTTTGGAGACAAGCAAATAAGTATGGAGTTCCAAGAATTATTTATGTAAATAAAATGGATAGAACAGGTGCAAATTTCTTTAATGTTATGAATCAAGTTAGAGATAGATTAAAAGCTAATCCAGTTCCACTTCAAATTCCAATTGGTGCAGAAGACCAATTTAGAGGAATGGTTGATTTAGTTAAAATGAAAGCTTATACATATACTCTTGATGCTCAAGCTGGAGAGATGTATAAAATTGAAGAAATTCCTGCTGATTTAGTAGATACTGCTAATGAATATAGAGAAAAACTAATTGAAGCTGCTTCAGAATCAAGTGAAGAGTTAATGGAAAAATATCTTGAAGGTATTGAATTAACTGAAGAAGAGATTACTGCTGGAATTAAAAAAAGATGTTTAGCTATGGAAATTACTCCAATGGTTTGTGGAACTTCATTTAAAAATAAAGGTATTCAACCACTTCTTGATGCAGTTGCTATGTATTTACCAGCACCAACTGAAGTTGCTGATATTAAAGGTGAAACTCAAGATGGTGAAGCTGTAATTGTTCCTTCAACTGATAAAGGTGAAGTTGCAGCTCTTGCATTTAAAATTATGACTGACCCATTTGTTGGACAGTTAACATTTACAAGAATTTATAGAGGAGTTCTTGAGTCTGGAACTTATGTATTAAACTCTACAAAAATGAAAAAAGAGAGAATCGGAAGATTACTTAAAATGCATGCAAACTCAAGAGAAGAAGTTAAAGAACTTTACGCTGGAGAAATTGGTGCAGTTGTTGGTCTTAAAGATACAATTACAGGTGATACTTTAGCTTCTGAAAAAGATCCAGTAATCTTAGAAAGAATGGAATTCCCTGAACCAGTTATCAGCGTTGCGGTTGAGCCAAAAACAAAAGCTGACCAAGAAAAAATGGGAATTGCTTTAGGAAAACTAGCTGAAGAAGATCCATCATTTAGAGTATGGACTGATGAAGAAACAGGACAAACTATTATTGCTGGAATGGGTGAATTACACCTTGAAATTCTTGTAGATAGAATGAAAAGAGAGTTCAAAGTTGAAGCAGAAGTTGGAGCTCCTCAAGTTGCATATAGAGAGACTATTAAAAATGCTGTTAAGCAAGAGTACAAATATGCAAAACAATCAGGTGGTAAAGGTCAATATGGACATGTTTACTTAGAGATTAAACCTATGCCAGCTGGAAGCGAACCAACATTCAAATTTAATAATGATATTAAAGGTGGGGTTGTACCAAAAGAGTATATTCCTGCTGTTGAAAAAGGTTGTAACGAAGCAATGCAAGGTGGAATTCTTGCTGGTTATCCAATGGTTGATATTGAAGTTACACTTTATGATGGAAGTTACCACGAAGTGGATTCATCTGAGATGGCATTTAAATTAGCTGCTTCAATGGGATTCAAACAAGGTTGTAGAAGTGCAGCAGCAGGTGCTGTTTTACTTGAGCCAATCATGAAAGTTGAAATAGAAACTCCTGAAGATTATATGGGAGATGTTATTGGAGATTGTAACAAAAGAAGAGGACAAGTTCAGTCTATGGATGACAGAGCTGGTATCAAACTTGTTACTGCAATGATTCCATTATCTGAAATGTTCGGTTACTCTACAGATTTAAGATCTATGTCTCAAGGAAGAGCAACATATTCTATGATTTTTGATGCTTATCAAGAAGTTCCTAGAAATGTTTCTGAAGAGATTATGAAAAAAAGAAATGGGTAATTAAGTTTACATTTTCTTAAAAAGAGGGGTGTGCTTTTTGCATATCCCTTTTTTTATTTGTTTTATATGAGTAATTTACTAGAATTACAAATTATTTATATAAAATTAAAACAAAAGATTTAAAATTGAGATTAGATAAAAGCTATAAATTACTAAAAAAAATTGAAAATATTGGAATTATTTTAAAACCTAATAGTCCAGAATTAAAAGATGTATATTTAAAAATAAAGTGTCTATTTGAAAATAAAAATATAAATATTTTTCTTGAAGAACAATCCGCAAAAATGATAGATGATAGTGGATTTTGTTTTGAAGAGTTGTGTTTAAAAGTTGATTTTTTAGTAAGTGTTGGTGGAGATGGTACTCTTTTGGGAGTTGTAAGAAAAGCTTTTAAGTATGAGCTACCAGTTTTGGGTATTAATTTAGGAACTTTAGGATTTTTAACTGATTTAAATATGAATGAACTTCCACAGTTTATTGAAGATTTATTGAAGAATAATTATAAGATTAATCAAAGAATGATAATTAAAGGTTCAATAAAAAGTAAAAAATTTATAGCTTTTAATGATATTGTAATTTCTAGAAAAAATTTATCATCAATGCTAGAAGTTAAAGCAAAAATAGATGGAAAAGCATTTAATACATATTTTGGTGATGGTTTGATTGTATCAACTCCAAGTGGCTCAACAGCTTATAATTTATCTGTTGGTGGACCAATAGTTTATCCATTAACTGAAGCTTTTATAATAACACCAATAGCTCCACATTCTCTAACACAAAGACCAATAGTTGTACCAGCTGATTTTGAAATAGAGTTTAAAGTTACACAAGATAGTGGAGCTGTTGTTATTATTGATGGTCAAGAGTTATATGATTTAGAAAAAGATGAGATAATAAAAATAAAGATTGCAGCTAAAAAAGCAAAAATGCTTCATAGAAGTAGTAGAGATTTTTTTAAAGTTTTAAGTGAAAAACTAAGATGGGGTAACTAAAAGTGATAACTAGATTATATATAAAAAATTGTCTATCTTTTAAAGAAGTAGATTTAGAGTTTAATAGTGGATTAAATATTTTTACAGGTCCAAGTGGAGCTGGAAAATCAATACTAATGAGAGAGATACTAGCTACTTTTGGACTTGAAGATGTAAAATCTGAAATAGTAGAAGTTAACTTAAATAATTCAAGAGTTAAAAATGAAGAGTTTGATATAAATTTTGAAGAAGATATTGTAATAAAATGTCTTAAGAAAGAGAAAGCAAGATATTTTTTAAATAGTCAATCTTTATCAAAAAAAACTTTGAGTGAAATATCAAATAATTTGATAAAATATTTAAGTCTTAGAGATACAAGTGATTTTAAAAGTGAAACTTTGATTGAATTTTTAGATAGATACGCAAATAAAAATTTTAAAGAATTTAAAAAAATAAAAATAGATTTTGATACTAAATATAAAGAATTTATAGATATTGAAAAAAGATTAACAAAAATAAAAGAGGATGAAAAAAATCTTGAAGATTTAAAAGAGTTTGCAAAATTTGAAATTGCAAAAATAGAAGAGATTAATCCAAAAGAGAATGAATATGAAGAGTTAAATAGTCTAAAAAAATCTTTGGCAAAAAAAGAAAAAATAGAAGTTGCTAGTAAAAAAGCATCAATTATTTTTGAAAATGTAAGAGCAGTTAATGAGTTACTTGAACTTTTAGAAGTTGATTCAAGCTTTTTTGATGAAGCAATAAATGAATTTACAAATATTTTAGAAAAAGCAAATGATACACTTAGTGAACTTGAAGAAACAAATATTGAGGAAACTTTAAATAGGATAGAGAAAATATCTTCACTTATAAAGAGATTTGGTAGTATAAAAGAGTGTTTAGAGTACAAAGAACAAAAGCAAAAAGAGCTTGAAAATTACAACAATATTAGTTATGAAAAAGAAGAGTTAGAACAAACATATAATTTACTAAATGAACTAATTTTAAATTTAGCAGATAAAATATCTACTTATCGTGAAAAAAGTGTAGAAAGTTTAGAAAAAAGTGTTAACTATTATTTAGATTTTTTATATTTAAGTAGTGCAAAGATTAATTTAACAAAGAAAAAAATAGATTCTAGCGGAATTGATTTTGTAGAGTTTAATCTAAATGGAGTTGCTATATCAACTATTAGCTCAGGTGAATACAATAGACTAAGACTTGCTCTTTTAAGTGCAATTAGCGAGTTTGATATAGAAGATAACGGAGTACTTTTTTTAGATGAGATAGATGCAAACTTAAGTGGAAAAGAGAGTGATGCAATATCAAAAGTTCTTATAAAACTAAGCAAAAATTATCAAATTTTTGCAATTTCTCATCAAATACAGTTGGCTTCACAAGCAAATCAACACTTTTTGGTAGAAAAAATAGATGGTAACTCGGTTGTTAATATTTTAGATAGTACACAAAGAGCAAAAGAGCTAGCAAGAATGATAAGTGGAGAAAATGTTACAAATGAGGCTTTAGATTTTGTAAAAAATTTATTAAAAGCATAAAAAATATAATTTTTTTTTTAAAATAATGATACAATATTGGCATTTAATTGCATCGGAGCTACAAAATGTTAAAAAATATATCAATAAAAGCAAAATTATTAATATTATCAATTGCGACAATCGTATTTATATCAATAATTATAGCTATTGACTCAATATATTCACTTAAATCTTTTTCAAGTGAAACAATAGAGAAATACAAAGAAGAAGCTTATGCAAAAAAAGAAGAAGAGCTTAAAAACTATGTTTCTTTAGCTATGAAAACAGTTGAAGCTTATCAT
>JAGOHQ010000052.1 GCA_017996075.1 Aliarcobacter sp. | reverse complement strand
AATGCTTTAATTGTAAGAGATGGTGTTGATGTTGAACAATACAGACCTTATATGCAAAAAATTACAGATGCTCTTGTATTTTTAGGTTATCCTCCTTGTGAAGGAAATATAATGGTTTCTAATCCTGATTGGTGTAAATCATATCTAAATTTTAAAAATGATATATCAAGATGGCTCGGCACTCAAGATATGAAAAACTTTTTAGATTTAGCTATATTCACAGACTCATTTTCAGTTGCTGGTGATAAACAGATGTTAATTGATTTAAAAGAGTTTTTATACTCAAAAGTGCAAAATCATATTTTTATGGCATATTTTGCAAAAGCAACAATAGCATTTGAAACTCCAACAACAATATCTAGTTTTATGGGTAAAGATAATTTTATAAATATTAAAAAAGCTGCAATTTTTCCAATTGTTCATGGAATTAGAAGTTTAGCTTTAAAAGAGAAAATAAAAGAGACAACAACTATAAAAAGAATTCAAATTTTAGAACAAAGAAAAATCTTAGACAAAGATAGAGCGGCTGAACTATTAGAAGCACTTGAAATAGCAAATACCTTAAGATTAAGACAACAAATGGAGTTACTACAGCAAAATAAACCACTTTCAAATGAGATAGAAACAAATAGTTTAGGAAAAATAGAAAGAGATTTACTAAAAGAATCATTTAAAATTGTAAATGATTTCAAAAAAATAATAAGTTATATATTTAAACTAGATAAGATTTATTAAGATGTTTAAAAATATTATAAAACAGTGGCAAAGAAAAAGACTTTTAAATAAAAAATTTGATTTTTTATTTGATGAATCTCCAGAAGGAGAATATATAAGTTTAGACTGTGAAACTACAGGTTTAAACCCTAAAAAAGATGAGATTTTATCTATTGGTGCAGTTTTAATAAAAGATAATAAAATTTTAATGAGAAAAACATTTAATATCTTTGTAAAACCATCAAAAAATATTAATCCTGAATCCATAAAAATTCATCTTCTAAGGGAGATAGATTTACAAAATGCTATTGAACCTGATGTTGCAATATATAAACTTCTTGATTTTATTGGTTCAAGACCAATAGTTGGCTACTATATAGATTTTGATATGGAAATGATTTCAAAATATACAAAAAAATTAATAGGTATAAAACTTCCAAATGAAAGGGTTGAAGTATCATCAATATATTATGATATAAAAAAGACGAAAGATAACTACGGATTTATAGATTTAAAGTTTGATACTATTATGACTTTTCTTGATATTCCAGTTTTGGGAAAACATGATGCTTTAAATGATGCAATAATGACTTCTATGATATTCTTAAAACTAAAAAATATTGCGAAACAGAAAAAAATTAACTTTTAGAAATACGATTTTATAGTATTTCTAATCTTTTTAAATCTTTTTTTTTAATCTTTCTTTAAATGCTATGTTTTTGCAACTAAAATATTTTACTATTTCAGTGAATCTTATTTTAGGAGAAAAAATGAATAAAGAATTAGTAGAAAGGATTAAAAATAATCCTAAATACAAAGAACTTACTTCAAAAAGAAGTTCTTTTGCTATTAAATTAGCAATCTTTGTATTAGTAGTTTATTACGGTTTCGTTTTAACTATAGCATTTAATAGAGAATTTTTTGCTACAAAAGTTGGTGAAGTTATGACTGTTGCATGGCCTATAGCTGTTGCAATTATATTGATTGCATTTGCTTCAACTGTTATTTATGTTGTTAGAGCAAATGGTGAGTTTGAAGACTTAGAAATGTCTATAAAAAATGATGTAAAGGATATTTTATAATATGTTAAAAATATTTACTCTCTTAAGTTTGTCTTCTTTAGCATTATTTGCTGCTGAGGGTGCGGATAAATTAAATATTCCCGCGGTAATTATGTTCTTTGTATTTATAGTTGCGACTATGGGTATTACAAAATGGGCTGCTAGTAAAACAAAATCTGCTTCAGATTTCTATACTGCAGGTGGAGGAATTTCTGGATTCCAAAATGGTCTAGCAATTGCTGGAGATTATATGTCTGCTGCTTCATTCCTTGGTATTTCAGGAATGATTTTCTTACATGGTTTTGATGGTATGATTTATGCTATTGGATTCTTAGTTGGTTGGCCAATTATTCTATTCTTAATGGCTGAAAAATTAAGAAACTTAGGTAAATTTAACTTTACAGATATTGCTGCTTACAGACTTGATGAGCAAAAAATAAGAATTCTTGCTGCATTTGGTTCTTTAACTGTTGTAACTTTCTATCTTATTGCTCAAATGGTTGGGGCTGGAAAATTAATTGAATTATTATTCCACATTCCATACGCTTGGTCAGTTGTAATTGTAGGTGCATTAATGATTATTTACGTAACTTTTGGTGGTATGCTTGCAACTACTTGGGTACAAATTATTAAAGCTGTATTACTTCTATCGGGTGTAACGTTTATTGCTATTATGGTTCTTTCACACTATGGATTCTCATTTGGTACTTTAGCTGCTCAAGCTGTTAGTATGCATCCAAAAGGTGAAATGATATTAAGACCAGGTCCATTCGTATCTGATCCTGTTTCTGCTATATCTTTAGGACTTGCTTTAATGCTTGGAACAGCTGGTTTACCTCATATTCTTATGAGATTTTTTACAGTTGGAAATGCTAAAGAAGCTAGAAAATCTGTTGTTTGGGCAACTGCATTTATTGGTTATTTCTATTTAATCATTGGTATTGTTGGTTTAGGTGCTGTTGTTTTCTTATTAAGTCCAGAAGCTGCTCCATTCTTTAAAGATGGTGTTATTGATATGAAAAATATCATTGGTGGAAATAATATGGCTGCAGTTCACTTATCTGCTGCTATTGGTGGTGATATATTCTTAGGATTTATTGCGGCTGTTTCATTTGCTACAATTTTAGCAGTTGTTGCAGGATTAACTCTTGCTGCTTCTAATTCAATTGCACATGATTTATATGCAATCGTTATTAGAAAAGGTCAAGCTACTGATGCTGAAGAAATGAAAGTTTCAAAAAGAACAGTTTTAGTTATTGGTATTGTTGCAATTCTTTTAGGATTTGCATTTGAAAATCAAAATATTGCATTTATGGTTGGACTTGCATTTGCTGTTGCTGCATCTGCTAACTTCCCAATATTAATTTTATCAATCTATTGGTCAAAATTAACAACAAGAGGTGCATTTATAGGTGGATTTATAGGTTTACTAACAGCTGTTATTCTAGTTGTTCTAAGTAAAACTGTATGGGTAACTATCTTCGGATTTGAAACTGCTATATTCCCATATACACAACCTGCACTATTCTCAATTCTTGCAGCGTTTATTGGAATTTGGTTCTTCTCTATTACTGATAAATCAGCTAGAGCAGAAGAGGATAAAGCTGGATTTGAAGCTCAAAAAATTAGAGCTGAAACTGGTATTGGTGCTGATGGAGCTGTGTCACACTAACAAAATTACTAAAGAGAGAAATCTCTTTAGTAACTTCTTAATTTAATCTTAATATTTATAATTAATTCTAATAATTAAAATATTGTTTTTTGTTACTATTCTACATTTATTTTAAAATTTCTATATAATTTCTATCAACAAATCAAGCAAAATATAAATTTATTTGTATAATCCATTACTTTATCTAGCATATAGATAAAAAAATAAAAAAAAGTCGCAGGAGAATAAGGTATGGATGAAAAATTGGTTGCAAAAATAGAAGCCAATCCTAAATATCAAGAGCTAGTTTCAAAAAGAAACTCTTTAGCTTTAAAATTAGGAATATTTGTTTTGATAATGTTTTACTCATTTATCACAATAGTTGCATTTAACAAAGATTTATTTGCAATAAAAGTAGCAGAAGGATATATAACAACTATTGCATTTCCTATTGCACTAGCAATTTTAGTTATTAGCTTTTTAACAACACTAGTTTATGTAAGACGTGCAAATAGTGAATTTGACGATCTTACAAATGAGATTAAAAGAGATGTAAGGGAGTTTTTATGATTAGAGTATTAGCTTTATTATTTTTTGCTTCACTTACACTTTTTGCTGCTGGTGATGCAACATTTGAAGGAAAAAGAGAACTAAATGTGGCTGCTGTTGCTATGTTTATGGTATTTATACTTGGAACACTTGGAATTACATATTGGGCGGCTAAAAGAACAAAATCTGCTAGTGATTTCTATACGGCTGGTGGAGGAATAACTGGATTTCAAAATGGTTTAGCAATTGCTGGAGACTACATGAGTGCAGCTGCATTTTTAGGAGTATCTGGACTTATTTATATGAATGGATATGATGGAATTATCTATGCTGTTTCATTTTTAGTTGGTTGGCCTGTAATTTTGTTTTTTATGGCTGAAAAATTAAGAAATCTTGGTAAATTTACATTTGCTGATATCGCTGCTTATAGATTAGGACAAAAAGAGATTAGAACTTTAGCTGCATTTGGTTCTTTATCTGTTGTTATTTTATATCTAATTGCTCAAATGGTTGGAGCTGGAAAACTAATTCAAATTCTATTTGGTATGGAGTATGAGTATGCTGTATTTATGGTTGGAGCACTAATGATTATTTATGTAACATTTGGTGGAATGCTTGCAACTACTTGGGTACAAATTATTAAAGCTGTTTTACTTCTTTCTGGGGTTTCATTTATGGCTATTATGGTTTTATGGCACTTTGGATTTAATTTTGAATCATTAGCTCAAACTGCTGTAAATAATCATGCAAAAGGTGAAGAGATTTTAAAACCAGGTGGATTTTTAAGTGATCCAGTATCTGCTATCTCTTTAGGAATGGCTTTAATGCTAGGAACTGCTGGTCTTCCTCATGTTTTAATGAGATTCTTTACAGTTGGAAATGCAAAAGAGGCTAGAAAATCTGTTGTTTATGCAACTGGATTTGTTGCATACTTTTGGGTAATTATCTCTATTGTTGGTCTTGGAGCAATTGCATTTTTAAACAGTGCTGAAGGTGCTCAATATTTTGTAGATGGAAAACTATTTGGTGGATCTAATATGGCATCAGTTCACCTATCTCATATGCTTGGTGGAAATGCTTTCTTAGGATTTATTTCAGCTGTTGCATTTGCTACAATTTTGGCTGTTGTTTCTGGACTTACTCTTGCAGGTGCAAGTGCAATTTCACACGATATTTATGCGAATGTTATAAATCCAAATGCAAGTGATGAGAAAATTGTAAAAATTTCAAAAATAACTGTTATAATTGTAGGTATTGTTGGAGTTACACTTGGAATTGCATTTGAGTCTCAAAATATTGCATATATGGTTGGACTTGCATTTGGAATTGCTGCAAGTGCTAACTTCCCAATTTTATTTTTATCAATTTATTGGTCAAAATTAACAACAAGAGGTGCATTTATTGGTGGATTTATGGGATTAATTACAGCTGTTTCTCTAGTAATTTTAGGCCCAAATGTTTGGGTTCAAATTTTAGGAAATAAAGAAGCAATTTTCCCTTATGCTCACCCTGCACTATTCTCTGTTACAGTTGCCTTTGTTTCAATTTGGTTCTTCTCTATAATTGATAACTCAAAACGAGCTACAGCAGAGAGAGCTATGTTTAGAGCTCAAAATGTTAGAGCTAACACTGGAATTGGTTCAGCAGGAGCAGTTTCACACTAAAAATATCAAAAAGAGAATCTCTTCTCTTTTTGATTTGCACTACTTTAAATACAGGAGAGATGAGTATGCAAGAGCAAAAAAAATTTATTTCAAATATTCACCCATTTAATAATTTAAATACATTTGAGTTGGACGATTTAGTAGAAGATTTAGACATTGTCTATTTTAAAGCAAACTCAATAGTTCAAGCACAAGATAGTAATCCAGAGTTTTTATATTTTGTTTTAAAAGGTTTAATTCAAGAGATAAACGATGATGAAGTTTTAAGTGTATACTCAAAAGGTGAGATATTTGATTCTGTATCTTTGATAAAAAATCATAGTAAAAATAGTTTTGTGGCTATCGAAGAGAGTATCTGTTATGCTCTTAAAAAAGAGAGATTTATGCA
>JAGOHQ010000051.1 GCA_017996075.1 Aliarcobacter sp. | reverse complement strand
ATACACATGGTTTTTCAGAAGTTATATTTGGAATAACTCATTTGTTAGGATTTGCATTTGGACCAAGGATTAAAAACTTTAAAGATCAACAACTCTATGGAATCTTTTCACCAAAATACTATTTACAAAAAGGATATCAATTAGTTCCAAAACGAAAAATCAACTTTGAGATTATCAAAGAACATTGGGATGATATTTTAAGATTTATCCTTACGATAAAATCAAGAAAAACAACAGCTTCACAATTACTCAAGCGACTTACATCTTACTCAAAACACCATAAACTCTACACTGCAATTAAAGAGTTTGGAAAAATTATCAAAACCGATTTCCTCCTTACCTATATCGATGATGTGGAGCTTCGTCAAAGGATTGAAAAACAGCTCAATAAAATAGAAGCTTCAAATCGTTTTTCAAAAGCAGTATTTTTTGGAAATAATGCAGAGTTCATATTCGCTTCTCAAGAGGAGCAAAATATCGCAAATAATTGCAAACGACTTATCCAAAATTCTGTGATACTTTGGAATTACCTCTATATTGATAAAAAACTAAGAGATGCTAAATCTCAGATTCAAAAAGATGAAATCATTGATGCAATCAAAAATAGTTCCATAGTTCACTGGACTCATATCAATTTTTATGGCACATATGACTTTACAAAAGTTGATAAAAAAGTGAGTGCAATGATCAGTTAGAATAGAATATTTATGAAATTGAGCTAGAAATCGTTTTTGGAGTTGAAAGGGTATCTTTGTATGGGAAAATCAATTCTAGAGGCTCATAGAGCAAAGTATCTGATTTTAAGGTTAATTTAAAATTCTTTGTCGCATTTTTCCCAAATGTTCCCAAGTAGCCAAAATACTTCATTCCAATTTAACTGTGTATTTTCTACGAGTTTTACAATATCTACTAACCATTCTACTCTTTCCCAATTATGTTTTGTCCCATGAATAGATAAATAAAGCAATGTTAATTCATTTTTAAAAATTTTTAATTGGATATTTGAAATACTAGAATATGTAACATAATCATTTAAATTCAAACTAGTAAAATCCGTTTTATATTCATCACTAAAAAGTCTCCAATGAAACTCTATATTTACAATATTTTCTTTATAAATTGTGATATCATGAAAAATTGATTTATTTTCAAAAATCTTTTTGAATAATAGTTCATCAAATTGATAATTTTTTTCTTTCAATAAATTACACACTTTATCAATATTATTTTCATCCACCAAAATATCCAAATCACAATACTGCCTAGAAACAACATCGCCATAAGCCAACTGAGATAAAACAGGACCTTTGAAAGATATAGATTCTATGTTATTTTCTTCTAGGATTTTTACTACTTTCATAAGTTCGCTTGTCATTAGCATATTTTGTTTTACTATATCCATATAGTGCTGTTTCATACGAATAAAAATATCATCAGGTATGAGTTGTTGGAACTCTTTTAGACTTCTATAAACCAAAGGAAAAATCCCATGACTATATGCCAAAGGTATAAAACTATCCCAATCTTCTATCTTGTTTATGTATTCAGTTAATTTTTGATTGTTTTTTGTAGTTTTACAACACTCTATTATGAGTTCTATTTTTGTAGAAATATTCAGATTATTTATGATTTTTTCCTAAGACAAAATTGAATTAAGATAATAACAAAATATTATATAAAGTTAGATGAAAATTATGTTCTTTGATATATTTTTATTAAAAAGTAACCAAATATTATGATGTTTTTATTACTCTTAAGCTATAATCACGTTTATTATTAAGTAGCTACAATACCTGATAAACCAAAATACTAAATAAATAAACTTTATAAAAGGAAACATAAATAAATGGAAAACAAAAAAGTAGCCCTAATCACAGGAATTACAGGACAAGATGGAAGTTATCTTGCTGAATTTTTACTAAAAAAAGGTTATATTGTTCATGGTATAAAAAGAAGAAGTTCTTTATTTAATACTGATAGAATTGATCACTTATACCAAGATCCACATGTAGAAAATAGAGATTTGATTTTACATTATGGTGATATGACTGATAGTATGAATTTAACAAGAATCATCCAAGAAACACAACCTGATGAAATCTATAATTTAGCTGCTATGAGTCATGTTGCTGTTTCATTTGAAACTCCTGAATATGTAGCAAATGCAGATGGTACAGGAACACTAAGAATCCTTGAAGCTGTGAAACTTTTAGGACTTACTAAAAAAACAAAAATTTATCAAGCATCAACTTCTGAATTATACGGAAAAGTTCAAGAAACTCCTCAAAAAGAAACTACTCCTTTTTATCCAAGAAGCCCATATGCAGTTGCTAAAATGTATGCATATTGGATTACTGTAAATTATAGAGAAGCTTATGGAATGTTTGCTTGTAATGGTATTTTATTTAACCATGAATCACCAGTTCGAGGTGAAACATTTGTAACAAGAAAAATAACACGTGCAGCTTCTAAAATAGCTTTAGGTTTGCAAGATAAATTATACTTAGGTAACCTTGATGCAAAAAGAGACTGGGGACATGCAAAAGATTATGTGCGAATGATGTGGTTGATTTTACAAGCAGAACAAGCAGAAGATTGGGTAATTGCAACAGGACAAACTACTACTGTTAGAGATTTTGTAAAATTTGCATTTGCATACGCTGGAATAAACTTAAGATTTGAAGGTGTTGGTGTTGATGAAGTTGGTATTGTAGACTCTTTAGATATTGAAAAAGCAAAAGCTTCAAATGTAGATATTTCTCATCTAAATATTGGACAAACTGTAGTTTGTGTAGACCCTAGATATTTTAGACCAACAGAAGTTGATTTACTATTAGGTGACCCTACAAAAGCAGAGCAAAAACTAGGTTGGAATAGAGAATATAACCTGCAAGATTTAGTAAATGATATGATGAAATCAGATTTAAAATTGATGACTAAAGACGTTTATCTAAAAAATGGTGGATATAAAATCATGAGTTATTTTGAATAATGGTTATTAGTTATTAGTATATTAGGATTATTATGGAACTTGGAAAACTTGAGATTTATAAGATTTCTTTGGATTTGAGTAAAGAAATTTGGGGAGTTTATTCTTCTTTAGCTACTGATTTGAAGTTTAATATTGGAAATCAAGTTATTCGTTCTATTGATTCAATTGGAGCTAATATTGCTGAGGGGTATGGAAGATTTCATTATAAAGATAGTATGAAGTTTTATTACAATGCAAGAGGTTCCTTATGGGAATCTAAGCATTGGGTTTATTTGCTCTATCAGAGAAAACTAATATCAAAAGAATTATATAAACAAATGTTAGAAGAGTTAGAGTTACTTGGAAAAAAATTAAATGGATTTATAAATACTATGAAAGAAAAAAATGACAAATAACAAATATACAAATACACAAATGAACAAAAATAGTAAAATATATATAGCAGGACATAGAGGATTAGTTGGTTCTGCTATTGTTAAAAATCTTGAATCAAAAGGTTATACAAACCTAGTTTATAAAACTCATAAAGAGTTAGATTTGACTAATCAAAAAGCGGTAGAAGAGTTTTTTGAAATAGAAAAACCACAATATGTGATACTAGCAGCTGCAAAAGTTGGTGGTATTGTTGCAAATAACACTTATAGAGCTGATTTTATATATGAAAATTTAGCTATTCAAAATAATGTTATTCATAATGCTTATAAATATGGAGTTGAAAAACTTCTATTTTTAGGAAGTACTTGTATCTATCCTAAAAATGCTCCTCAACCAATGCCTGAGGATTCTCTTTTGACAAGTCCACTTGAATATACAAATGAACCTTACGCAATTGCAAAAATAGCAGGTATAAAAATGTGTGAAAGTTATAATATCCAGTATGGAACAAACTTTATATCTGTAATGCCTACAAATCTTTATGGACCAAATGATAACTTTGATTTAGAAAAATCTCATGTTTTACCTGCACTTATTAGAAAAATACATCTAAGTAAAGCACTTGAAAATGACGATTGGGGAACAATCTATAGTGATTTAGATAAATTACCTATTGAAGGTGTAAATGGATTGGCATTTACTGATGAAATAACAGATATTCTATCAAAATATGGAATAGAAAAAAAAGGTTCTACTGTACAAGTTGAAATTTGGGGAACAGGAAAACCAAGACGAGAGTTTTTATACTCTGAAGATATGGCAGATGCTTGCGTATTTCTTTTAGAAAATAGAAATTTTAAAGATACATATAATGAAAATCAAAAAGAGATAATCAATACTCATATAAATATAGGAACAGGAAAAGATATAAGCATCAAAGAGTTAGCAGAACTTATCAAAAAAATCATAGGTTTTAAAGGTAATTTAGTATTTAATACAGATAAACCTGATGGAACAATGGTAAAACTAACAGACCCAAGTAAACTTCACTCTTTAGGGTGGAAGCATAAAGTGGAGTTGGAAGATGGTATTAAAACTATGTATAAGTGGTATTTAAGCAGTAAATAATGTTTTTAGAAAAAGAATTATTTAGCTCAATTATAGAAAATACTCCTTTAATCTCTATAGATTTAGTAGTAAAAAATCATGAAAACAAAATACTACTTGGAAAAAGAATAAACAAACCAGCTTATAACAGTTGGTTTGTTCCGGGTGGAAGAATCTATAAAGATGAAAAAATTGAAGATGCATTCCAAAGAATCACAAAAGATGAAATAGGTAAAATCTACAAAATAGATAATGCAAAATTTAAAGGTGTATATCAACACTTTTATAATGATAATGT
Source organism: Aliarcobacter sp. (assembly GCA_017996075.1). Classification (GTDB taxonomy): domain Bacteria; phylum Campylobacterota; class Campylobacteria; order Campylobacterales; family Arcobacteraceae; genus Aliarcobacter. The sequence goes on along the minus strand of JAGOHQ010000051.1, from coordinate 1,319 downwards.
ATTTGATGATAACTTTTCAACTCATTATATTGTGCTTGGATTTGAAATTTTAATCAATGAAGAATTATCATTAAATACAATTCAACATGATAAATATAAATGGTTTACAATAGAAGAGTTACTAAATCATAGTGAAGTTTATTCGTATGTAAAAGATTATTTTAAAAAAGAAAAAGGAATAAAAAATGACTAATATCATCCTATGTGGAGGGAGTGGAACAAGACTATGGCCAATAAGTAGAACACTTATGCCAAAACAGTTTGTTAAACTTTTTTCTAATAAGTCATTGTTTCAATTAACTGTTGAAAGAAATAGTAAACTGTGTAAATCACAATTTATTGTTTCTAATGCTGAACAATATTTTCTAGCTTTAGACCAATTAGATGAATTAGGAAAAAAGAACAATAAATATCTTCTTGAACCTATTGGAAGAAACACAGCTCCTGCTATTGCCCTTGCTTGTATGGCTTTAGATTATGATGAAATAGTTCTTGTAACTCCAAGTGACCATCTAATAAAAGATGAAAAAGAGTATGAAAAAGTTCTAAAAAAAGCAAAAGAGTTAGCAGGTGATAATAAACTTGTAACTTTTGGAATAACTCCAACATTTGCTGAAACTGGATTTGGATATATAGAAGCTTCACTTGTAAATGGTGATTCGTCCTTGGTTAATGGTATGGATGTTGTTAACTTTCATGAAAAACCAAGATTAGATGTAGCAAATGAGTATCTAGAAATAAATAACAAATATACAAATAACCAATCAATGAGTTACTATATGTGGAATTCTGGAATGTTTTGTTTTAAAGCAGGTGTTTTTTTGGATGAATTAGAAAAATATTCTGCTGAAATATATAATAAGTCTTTAGAAGCTTTCAATAACTCTTCTAAAGATGAAATCATCAGAATAAAACATGATGATATGATTAATATTCCAGAGGATAGTATAGATTACGCTGTTATGGAAAAATCAGATATCGTGAAAGTAATCCCTTCAAATATCTCTTGGAGTGATGTAGGAAGTTTTGATGCACTTTTTGAAGAGTTGCCAAAAGATAAAAATCAAAATACAAAAAATGATAAACATATAAGTATAGATTCAAAAAATAATCTAATATATGGTGAAGAAAGAATAGTAGCAACGGTAGATGTAGAAGATTTAATAATCATAGATACAGGTGATGCACTTTTAATCTCAAAAAAAGGTTCTAGCCAAAAAGTAAAAAAAGTAGTTGAAAAATTAAAAGAGACAAACTCACAACTACATAATATTCACCTAACAGGTCATAGACCATGGGGAACATATACAGTACTAGAA
>JAGOHQ010000050.1:3444-6124 GCA_017996075.1 Aliarcobacter sp. | reverse complement strand
CTTTTATTTTCTCTTGATTCTAATGATCTATTTAACTGTTGAAGTAAAAATACTCTAATATTATAATCTCTAGCAATTTTTTTTAGCATAGCGCTAATATGCCCTATTTCTATATCTTCTCTTGTTTTACCAAGTAATTGAATTTTTCCTGTATGATCAACAAAAATATTTTTAATATCAGGATTTCTTCTTATAGTTGCTTTTATTCTATTTTGTAATTCTAAAATTGTTGGATATGCTTTATCATGAATTATTAAATTTGAATTTTCAAAAAATTCTACAGCTTCATTAAATTTATCTTTGTTTTTTACTAATCCTCTTTTTAAGTCTGTTAAACTCTCTTGAGATCTTGCAGCTATCAATCTACTAACTATTTTTTTTCTAGGCATCTCTAAACTCTCTATTAAAACTCCCCTACCCTCTTCTAAAGCTTTTGTTGCAATAGTTGAAATTATACTAGTTTTACCCATCGAAGGCCTTGCAGCAATTACAATTAAATCACCATCTTCAAATGCCCCTATAATATTATCTAAAGCTTCAAGTCCACTACTTTGACCTAATATTTTTGCTCCACCATCTAATGCCTTTTGCATATCAGCTTTAAATTCTTTTATCGTATCTCTAATTGTAGGTATTTGTTGTAAAGTCTCATTTTCAATGTTTTCAATATTAACTTGAATATTAGTAATTATATCTTGACTATTTTTGTCATTACTTACATTAAATATAATATTTTTTGAAAGTTGCTCTAATTTTCTGAGTTTTGAGCTCTCTTTAATCTCAAGACAATATGCTTCTGTATTAACAATAGGTTTTGCACTAAGTATTTCTATTAATACATTATCATTAAAGTCTTCTTTAGGCACCCTATTTCTAATAAAATCTTCATCTATTGGCAAACCTTCGTCATGTAAAGCTAACATAACTTGATATATATCTTGATGAGCCTTTAAGTAAAAATCATCTTTTTTTAATATTAAAGAAACTTCAAAAATTTGCTCATAATCAAAGAATATAGAACTTAAAACTAATCTTTCAATATTTAATATATTTATAAAATTCAAAGTATCCCCTATTTTTATTCGTTATGTAACGAGTAATCTTTTTCAACACTATTTTCTTCAATAAAAAGCTTAATTTGCTCAAATGTTAATAGTGTTTTTGATTTCTCTACATCTTGTGTTGGGTCTTCTAAATTATTAATATGCAGTCTATATTTAATAATCCCTTTACTATCTGTCTCTTCTTTAATATCTGTTACAATATATTTTATAATCTCTTTATTTCCAAAAGAATCATTTTTAGTAATAAATATTATCTTATTTATAAACTGTTCAATTAAATTAACAGGCTCTTTTTTGATAACTTTACCAACTTTATCTCTATTTTTATATAGATATTTCCAAATTTCTAAGCTCTCTTCTTTTGATATGATTTTTTTAGCTGTTGTATCATATAAATAACTACTCTCTTCATCAACTTTTATAATAACTTCTTCATCAAAACCTGGCATATAATTACCAAGATCTTTTCCTCTATATTTTTCTATAACTTTTGTTTTAAATGATTTAAAATCATTTACTGCAGTTAATCTTCCAATTTCGTCTAATTGTATTTCACTTGTTTTTTTCTTAGCAAAATCATCTGGTAGTAATTTCTTAAGCTGTTGCTCTAACTTTTCTTTACTCTCATTTACAATATTTGTACGATTATTAGAATACTGTTCTTTTAAAACTATTAATAAATTATCTATATTAATATCTTCGATAGTATAATATTTACCTAAATAATTGCACTCTTTTCCATATAAATGAGAATATGCCATATTTTCACTAATAGCACCTTCAAGTATAGCATCGCTTTTAATTCTAGTTACATGAAAAATAATATATTCAACTTTTGGTCCTATTTTTTCTTCACTATATTTTAAATATAAAGTGTTTGAGCTAGAATTAATTTCATCAATTATAACTTCAATCACATCTTTTTTAAAGTTTGTGTATCTTATATATTTATTTTTTAAATCTAAAATATCTTTTATAGTATCAACTTTTAATTTAACAACATTTAAAGAATTTGATTTAAAATATTCATATAATTTTAAAGTATGTTTATATTTAAAATTTACAATATCAATTAAATCGTACATAAAAAAATTCTTTTTAAGATTTATTAAATATTCACCCATATCATCATTAAAATTAATTAATATTTTTTTTGAATACTTATCAAATCTAAAATCATTTCTTATAAGCCCTACTTCTCTAAAGCTATCATTCTCTTCAAATGTAATATATATATTGGCTAATCTTTTTAAAGACTTTTTTGTTTCACTATATAAATGCTTTTCATTTATATTTAAATGTCTTATCTCATCTGTTGTAATCTCATAAAAATCTTGAAATAAAGAATCTTTACTATCTACTTTTGAAATAATTAATTTAAAGATTTTCAAATCATTAACAGTAAATGGAGACACATCACCTTTAATAAATTTATTAAGTTGTACAACTTTTCTATTTTTAAAAAGTCTTTTTTGTTCCTCTGCAATCAATTGCTGCTTAGTCATCAAACTATCTTTTTTCATCTTTTCTCTTCTTAAATAAAAGTTCTTGTATATTATCATATATTACTTAAATTTCTCAAAAGTTATGCTATTGGCTTTAAAATTTCTCATAAA
>JAGOHQ010000050.1:0-3344 GCA_017996075.1 Aliarcobacter sp. | reverse complement strand
TTCTTATGTCTATTCATACCTTTGACATATAAATTGAGAAAAACTATTCATTATCTCTATATTTCTGCTATTTTGTCTAAAAGTTCTCTTTTTATATGTTATATCTATAATTTACTTCTTGCTATTTCAAAGATATAAAATAAATAAAAAGGTAGTTATATTTCTCATTATATATGTTATACCATATATTTTGAGATTCAATAGTTCTCTATTTTTAAGTCATAACATCTCAAATGAGGTGTTATATTTCTCATTTCATATGCAGCTAATGCTATTCAAACGGCTATTTCTTCGTGCTTTGAGGAGTTCTTATAAACTTTAATAAAAATACTTATAAAAAGGAATAAACTCTCTTAAAGAAAAGAGAGATCATTCTTTAATTTTAGAGTTTATTTCAAGATATAATTTTTCAATATCTTTTAATTTACTATCAATAAAAAATTTATCTTCATTTGATAATCCTGAATAAACTTTTTTAGATAATTTCTTTGAATAAAAACTTACCTTATCAAATATATTTTTATTTAAAGGCTCATCTTTAGTAGTAGATTTTTTTAAATTATCTATATAAACTTTTAATTCATTTACAGATAATTTTTTATTTTTGAGTACTTCTAAAATTTTTGTTATTTCAGCTTGAGTTTTTAATTTAGATTTTATAACTTTTGCTTGGCTATAAGTTATTTGCTCATCAATTAATGCTTGTTTAATCAATGGATCAAGTTTTAAAACAGATAATCTATCAACAAATGTAATAATATCAAATCGCCCTATTTTTTCAAAAACATTACTTACATTTTTATGTAAAACTTTTTCTTCTTCATTTAAACTACTTTTCCCCGCTTGGAAATTTTTTACTTTATTTAAAAAACTTTTTACACTCTCAATATCACTAAAATTACAAGCTAATTGAATATGTTCTAGAATAGATAGAGTTTCATCATATGTATTTAAATCTTCCCTATTTAAGTTTTCACTAGATCTCATAAATCTAGCCAATTCATCACTTACATTTTCTAAAATTATTGCTGGTACTTTAGTTGAACCATTTAATTTTAAAGCTCTAATTCTATTTTCGCCATGAATTCTTTCTAATTTTCCATCTTTTTTTCTTAACATTACAGGATTAAGTAATCCTGTACCTAAAATACCAGCATCAACTTCTGCTAGTTTCGAGATATTTTCTGCTAGTTCAAGTAATTTTGATTTTGAATAAGATATTCTATTGTGCATTAATATATCATTGTCTAATTTTAATTCAGAAATTGAATCAATATCAACCAATATAATATTTGTATTGTTTTTTAATAATATATCTTGTTCTGCTTTTAATTCATCAATTGTGTTATTAATTGAAGTTATTCTTTGAGGTTTAACTTTTGCCATATTTAATCCTTAATTTAATTCATCTGCAATATTATCAATCATTAAAATTAAATCTTGATTTTGTGATCTTTGGAAATCCATAATATAAGGAACTAAAAAATATTTTAAACTAGGGGCTTCTTGAACACAAGATTTTTGTGGGAATGGATTCATAACTTTGCAATTTAAATTTCTTAAGTTTTGTGTTTCATGAAGTAGAGTAGGGATTCTTTTTATTTCAGCAAGAGTCTCTTTTGCATCTGTAATTCTTTTATCAAACATATTTGGTACTAAAACAATTTTTTCTAAATTTTCTAAATTTTCTGTAACAAATATTTTATCTAATGTTCTAAAAAAACCAACCATTCCGTCTGTATCAACGTTTTTAGTTGGAATTGGTATTAAAATTGATTTTGCACATTTTAAAATAGAAGTTGTAATTATTCCAAAAGAGGGTGGGGCATCTATAATTATTTTATCATATTCCGATTTTAAACTTTCAATAAAGTTTGATAAAATATTGATTTTTTCATCTCTTTTAAATTCATCAGATTCTGTTAAATTTAATAATTGAAAATTTGATGGGAAAAAATCAATCTCTAAACAATCTTCAAGAAAATGAGGTTGTAGCATTTTCCCTTTATTAGGATTGTCAATATATTTTGTTGTTTTTATAGTAATTGGAGTAACTTTTTCATTTCTGAATATATTTGTTATATTACTTACGTCATATTTTAGAATACCATTTTCTTCAGTGTATGTAAATGCACCGTAAGAATAACCAAAGAAAGCACCTGAAAGTGTTGCTTGTGGATCAAGGTCAATCAATGCTGTTTTATAACCTTTATTTGCGTATGAGTACGCTATTGCTTGTGAAAAAGTTGACTTTCCAACTCCACCTTTTTGAACTGTAACACCAATAACATCACCTAATTTTTTAGACATTTTATTCCTTTATTCGTTATGTAACGAGTAATTTTTGTATTATTTTATCTAAATAAAAAATTTATTTCAAGTAATACTTGATATATATTTATATATTTTTAAAATTTGTTTTTTATGTAACGAATAAATTGATTATAATAGCTTAATAAGATAATTTTATGTTAATATTTATTACTCGTTTCATAACGAATAATTAAATTTTGTAAAAATTATTAATTTTAGGTTGAAATATGATAAAAACACCTTTTTTAGCAGTAGATGGAATTATAAAACTATATGATCAAAATGAAAATTTTAGAGGCATAATTTTAATTGAAAGGCTTAATAAACCTTTTGGAATTGCAATTCCTGGTGGGTTTGTTGACATTGGTGAAACTGTTGAAAATGCAGTTATAAGAGAGATGAAAGAAGAAACTTCTTTAGATATCACTATTGAATCATTATTAGGAGTTTATTCAGATCCGAAAAGAGATGAGAGATTTCACACTGTATCAGTTGTTTATGTTTGCAAAGCTTATGGAAATCCTAAAGCTCAAGATGATGCAAAAGAAGTCTATGTATACAATTTAGATGAAATACCTTTTGAGAAATTAGTTTTTGATCACAAAAAAATAATCTTAGATTTTTTAGAAAATAGGGCAGAGTGAAGAATGTAATGATCTTAACTCCGTTTTTCCTAGAATTATAAACTTATTTACTCGTTATGTAACGAGTAAATATTTACAAATTGATTTTTAAAAATTCTCTCAAATATTTTAAGATAAAAGGCAAAACTGTAAGCTCCTTATTTCTTACAAAATATTCATCTAGTGAATTCAAATAGGCAATACAATCAAAATTTTTATCACTAAAGTAAACTTTTCTTATTATATTTGCTTTTGTTGTACTTCTTTTTAAATTATCAATACTTGTTGAACTAAAATATGTTAAACAATTGTTGTCAACATGGTAATTTATACCAGAACCAGCTGTTGTAAATTTTTTATATTCATTTCTTCTTAATCTAGGACTATCTTTATTTTCTATAAATTTAT
>JAGOHQ010000049.1 GCA_017996075.1 Aliarcobacter sp. | reverse complement strand
GTTTCAAAATCAAATTTACCAAAAGAACAGACAAGAAATCTAAATAACTACGATGAGTTAATAATAAAAGTAGATTCAAAAACAAATATTATGGAACTTTTTGCAAAAAATGGTGAAAATGAACAAAAAATAAAAAGCTACATTGTTTCAACAGGAAAAGATAGTATAAAAAAACCATTAGGAGTTGGAAGAATTTCACAAATATCACTAAATCCAGTTTGGTATCCAACGGCTGATACTAAAAAAAGCTTTGCAAAAAAAGGGATAGTTTTACCAAATATTGTACCACCAAATCATAAATACAACTATATGGGAATGGCAAAATTAAATCTAACTCATAGTGTTGATGGAAATACAACATATAGAATTCATGGAACTTTAAATGAAAAAACTCTAGGAAGCAACGAAAGTGCTGGATGTATTAGAATGAGAAACAACGATGTTGTAGAACTAGCAATTTTAGTTGAAGAGTTTGCAAAAATTAAAAATCTAAACAAAGTAAAAGTAGTTTTAATCTAAAACTACTTTTTGTCTCTTTTTAGACTTCTTCTTTTATACCTTTGATACTTCTTTTTTAGATAATTTTTAAAACTCTCTGGATATGCCCTATTTTTTGGAATATTATTTATTACAAATGCAATTAAAAATAAAATCAAAGCTCCGCTAAAAACTGGAAAAATTACAAAAAAATATCCTAAATCGTGAATTTGTGGAGTTCCAATTACTGCTATTAAAGCAGTTGCACCTCCAGGAGGATGCAAAGTTAAAGTAAGCTGCATAACTAAAATAGAGCTTGAAACCGCAATTGCAGCAGCAAACAGTAAATTTTCACCAAAAAGTTTATAACAAAATACTCCAATAATTGCAGAAATTATATGCCCACCAATTAGATTTTTTGGTTGTGCAAGTGGCGAATTTATAGCTCCATAAATCAAAACAGCACTTGCTCCAAATGAGCTTAAAACTAAAGTCAAATCACTATCATCTAAAAAATTTCTATGAAAAAATGCAATAGCGAAAAGTCCCAAAAATGAACCAATCCACGACCAAATTAAGTTTGAAATATCAAAGTTTTCTCTGTTGTTTTTTGCAAAAAGTTTATAAAATAGATTCATAATTTTTTACCTTTTAAATTTAAAATACCATGGTAATAAATTTATAAGCATTTTTTTATGATTTATATCAAGTATGTTATAATCAAAAATATTTAAAAAAAAGGTGTAGATGTGGGAATTTTAGAAGATTTAATCAAAAGAGCAGAAAATAGTTGCGAACTTTGTAAAAGTTTAGAAGATTTAGAGATTTTTGAAGTATCACCAAGTGATGGGACAGCTGAACAATCAGCACTTTTATGCCCAAAATGTAAATCACAATTTGAACAAAAATGTGAGCTTGATCCAAACCATTGGTATTGTCTAAGTGAAGCTATGTGGAGCGAGACTTCTGCAGTAAAAGTTTTATCATACAGAATGTTAAAAAAACTAGACAATCAAGAGCTTTTGGATATGATTTATTTAGATGATGAAACTTTAAATTGGGCAAATAAAGGTTTAGAAGAGTTTAACAACGATGTTGTACAAAAAGATTGTAATGGTGTTGTTTTAAATGCAGGAGATACAGTTACTATCATCAAAGACCTTGAAGTAAAAGGTGCTGGATTTACTGCAAAAAGAGGAACTGCTGTAAGAAATATCTCATTAGGAAGTGAAGAAGGACAAATAGAAGGTCGTGTAAATGGAGTTAAAATAGTTATTCTAACTCAATTTGTAAAAAAATCTTAAAGGTAACCAAATTGTAACCAAGCGAAACTAAACTTCCAAATATCAAATTATTAGGAAGTAAAATGAGTTTCAAAAAAACATCTATGGCTTTAATAGCAAGTACACTTTTAGTTACAACTTTAAGTGCAAGAGATCAAATCAAAATTGTTGGTTCATCAACAGTTTATCCTTTTTCATCTTCAGTTGCTGAAGAGTTTGGTGCTACAACATCTTTTCCAACACCAGTTGTTGAATCAACAGGAACAGGTGGAGGAATAAAACTATTTTGTGCTGGAGTTGATATAAATACTCCAGATATTGCAAATGCTTCAAGAGCTATGAAAGCAAGCGAATTTAAAATGTGTCAAGAAAATGGTGTTACAGATATAACTGAAGCATTAATCGGTTTTGACGGAATTGCTATTGCACAAAGTTCAAAAGTACAAGGTTTTAATGTAACAAAAGAGCAATTAGCACTAGCGGTTGCAAAAGAAGTACCAGCAGCTGATGGAAAATCACTTATTGCAAACCCTTACAAAAAATGGTCAGATATTAGCAATAACCTACCAAATAGAGAAATAATTGTTTATGGTCCACCAAAATCATCAGGAACAAGAGACTCTTTTGAAGAGTTAGTACTTCAATCTGTGTTTGAGAAAAAAGCAGTTTATACAGATTTATTTAAAAAAGATGAAGTGGCAAATAAAAAATATAAAGCATACTCTGAAATTAGAACAGATGGTGTTTTTGTTGAAAGTGGAGAAAATGACAATTTAATAGTACAAAAGCTTACAAAAAATGAAGCTGCTGTTGGTATTTTTGGATACTCATTTTTAGCTGAAAACAAAGATAAAGTTGTTGGTTTAAGTATTGACAATGTTCTTCCAACAGTTGAAACTATCGCAAATAGTTCATACCCAGTTGCAAGATCTATGTATTTTTATATCAAAAATCAACACTCAAAAGATGTTCCAGCTTTAAATCAATTTAATAAACTTTTCGTATCTGAAAAGATGATTGGAAAAGATGGAGTTTTAACAGAGTTAGGACTTATTCCATTAACTGATGATGTAAGAACAAAAGCTAGAGCAAAAGTTTTAAATAACGAAAAATTAAAAGCAGAAGATTTAAAACACTAACAATAAATAAAAAGGGCTTAAAGCTCTTTTTATTACCTCTTTTAAAAATACTTTAGGATTCACTTATGATAAATTGGGATGAGATAATAGATAAATTAGATTATGCCTTTCAACCAATAATCTATGCACAAAGTGGAAAACTATATGCTGTTGAAGCACTATTAAGAAATGTTCAAGATATACCAAATATCACAACTATTGATGATCTGTTTGATTTAGTTTTTAGTAATGACTATTTATATGAATTTGATTTGCTTCTAAGGGAAAAAGCTATTAAAAAATTTGCAAATATAAATATTCCAAATTTAAAACTATTTTATAATCTTGACAATAGAATAATCTACAACAAAAATTATAGTTCTGGAAATACTCAAAAGATTCTTACAAAATACAATTTAAGCAAAGATAAAATAATTTTCGAATTAAGCGAAAAAGGTACTTCAATAGAGCAAAATGCTCTTTCAACAATGCTTCAAAGATATAAACAAAGTGGTTACTCGATTGCAATAGATGATTTTGGAATAGGAGTTTCTGGATTAAAACTTTTATATTTTAGTGAAGCAAATATTATCAAAATTGATAGATTTTTTATATCAAATATAGACCAAGACTCAAAGAAAAAACTTTTTTGTTCTTCAATCATTGATATGGCACATATTATGGGAATGCAAGTAATTGCAGAAGGTGTAGAAACTCAAAAGGAGTTTTATACTTGTAAAGATATTGGTGCTGATTTTATACAAGGATTTTTAGTTCAAAAACCAACTAAAAATATTAATGAAATACTACCAATTTACAATGATATTTCAAATCTTATTTTAGATGATAAAAGAGAAGATCAAAATAAATTTATAGATGAGCAATTTATAGATAAAATTGAACCATTACCTGTAAATAGCTCTTTATATGACATAATTTTACATTTCAAAAAAAACACTGACCATAACTTTGTTCCAATAATTGATGAATTTAGATATTTTCTTGGAATTATTTACGAAAGCGACATAAAAAAAATATCTTACTCTCAATATGGATTATCTTTAGCACAAAATCAAAATTTTTCAACAACACTATTAAAATATTTAAAACCTGCTTTAAGTGTTGAAATGGCTTGGGGAATTGATAAAATTTTAGAGATGTATAATCTAAATTTTCAAAACTCTCTTGGTATTTTTATAACAAATAGTGATAAATATTTAGGATTTATAAATCTAAACTCTCTTTTGACAATGTCGTACAAAAGAAATATTGAAATAGCAACAAACCAAAGTCCACTAACAAAACTACCTGGAAATAACCAAATTGAGAAATTTATTGCTAACTCTTTTAGAAATATTCAAATAAATACAACTCATATAATCTACTTTGATTTTAATGACTTCAAACCTTTTAATGATATTTATGGATTTAGACAAGGAGATAGAGCAATTCTTATATTCTCTGAGTTATTACAAAAAAGATATCCAAAAAATAGTTTTATAGCTCATATTGGTGGAGATGATTTTTTTGTAGGATTAACAGATTTTACTTTTGAAGATGTTTTTGAATTAACTTTGGATATTCAAAATGAGTTTAAATATAGTGCAAAAAATTTGTACTCAAACAAGGATAAAGAGCTAGGATATATTGTCTCAAAAGATAGATTTGGAACAACTAGAAATTTTAATCTTTTATCTGTATCTTGTGCAATTGTAGAGATAAATTGTAAATCAAATATTTTAAATTTTGATGATACTTTAAATATTATGAAAAAAGAGTCAAAGAGCTCAAAAGAGCCAGTTTATAAAGTTTTATAATCTGTAACCACAATGTAACCAAAATTTATTAAACTTCATAAAAATTTAACACAAAGGTAAAGTTTGTTAAGTAGTCTTCAATCAGAAAAAAAACGAAGAGAACTAAATGAAAAGCTTATAAAATATACTCTTATTTTAGCAGCTGCTATATCTATATTAACAACTTTTGGAATTTTATTTTCAATATTGTTTGAAGCGATAGAGTTTTTTCAATTAAGAAGCTTTTGGTACTTTTTAACAGGTACTATTTGGTCTCCAGGAGTTGCAAATAGCCAGTTTGGTGCATTACCAATATTTGCAGGAACATTTGTAATAACAATAATTGCTCTTCTTGTTGCTATTCCTATTGGTCTTGGAAGTGCTATTTATATGAGTGAATATGCGAGTCCGAAGTTTAGAGATTATCTAAAACCTATTTTGGAAATTCTTGCTGGTATTCCAACTGTTGTATATGGTTTCTTTGCTGCTATTACAGTTGCTCCACTTGTTGTAAAAGCTGCTGCTTTTTTTGGACTTGAAGCTACTTTTAACAGTGCTTTAGCATCAGGAATTGTTATGGGAATTATGATTATTCCTTTAATTTCCTCTTTAAGCGATGACGTTATAAGAGCTGTTCCAGATAGTCAAAGAAAAGCAGCATTCGCTCTAGGAATGACTCATGGAGAAACTATAAAAAATATAGTGATTCCAAGTGCAATGCCTGGAATTATCTCAGCGTCACTTCTTGCTTTATCAAGGGCTTTAGGAGAAACAATGATTGTTGTTATGGCAGCAGGTTTACGACCAAATTTATCGTGGAATCCACTTGAAGATATGACAACGGTTACCGTTACTATTGTAAATAGTTTAGTTGGAGATTTTGAGTTTAACTCGCCTGAAACACTTTCAGCATTTGCTCTTGGGCTTGTACTATTTATTGTTACACTGATTTTAAATATGATCTCGTTGTCATTAATAAGAAAATTCAAAGAAAAATATAAAGTGAATACATTATGATAAAAAGAAAAAAGAAAAATAAAGAACATAATCCATTTTATGACCCAACTCTAAAAAAAAGACATGTAAGTGCGAAAAGATTTAAAAAGTTTACTCTAACTTCTTTAATTTTTTCAGTAGCATTTTTGGCATTTTTCCTTTTTGATATGATAGGAAAAGGTATTCCTGCATTTAATATAGCTTATGTAAAAGTAGATGTAACTTTTAATGAAAAAACTTTAGAAGATACAAGATTTGCAGTTCCAACTGAATATAGAAATTTAGTTTCAAGAGCAGCACTTAGAGATTTACCAAAATTATTAGAAGAAAATCCAACATATATGAATTCAACTCAAAATATTTGGATTTTAGCAAGTAGTCAAGTTGACCAATATATAAAAAATCACAATCATAATCTAAAAGATAAAGATATAGCAAAAGTTGATGAACTTTATGCTCAAGGTTTAAT
>JAGOHQ010000048.1 GCA_017996075.1 Aliarcobacter sp. | reverse complement strand
TCCATAACCTTCAGTTCCAGCTAATGCTTCTCCTGAGAACTTTACAAGAACTCTTTTAATCATCTATTTTATCCTTCAATAATTTTTGGATTATATCTAAAATATAATTAACAAAAACTTAGTCTATTTTTTGGCTTTTTACAATTTATTTTTGAACTTTTAAATCAAATTTATTGTTTTCTCTTTTCCTCTTCATTTTTCTTTATAAAAATAGCTGATTTTGCCATTAAGTGAGCACCTATTGGTGCTGTTATAAATAAAAACATAGTTATTAAAATCTCATGAAGACTAAGAGTATCTGTTTTAAAGTTAAAGTATATAAAAGATGCTAATAAAATAGATCCAACTCCCAAAGTTGTAGCCTTTGTTGGTGCATGAAGTCTTGTAAAAAAATCAGGTAGTTTTACAAGTCCTATTGATCCAATAAGATTAAAAATGGCTCCAGTTAATATAAGTATTGATACAATAATTTCCAACATTTAAACTCCTTAATCCATAATATCGCCACGAAGTAAATATTTACTAAGTGCAACAGTTCCAACAAATCCCATAACAGCAATTAATAAAGCAGCCTCAAAATATAGATTGTTATTAAGATAGATACTTAAAATTATAAGTAAAGCAATAGCATTTACATAAATTGTATCTAAAGATAAAATTCTATCTGCAACACTAGGACCTGCAACTAATCTATAAATATTTAAAATAATTGAAATAGCAATCATTACAAAGGCTATTTGTATTACTAACTCTAACATTCTTTAAATACCTCCATAAGTGGTGCTTCATATCTTTGTTTAATCTCTTTTATAGTCTCATTCTCATCATCTATTACAAGTCCGTGAATGATTAAATAGGTTTTATCTTCACTTAAATCACAGCTAACAGTTCCTGGAGTTAAAGAGATTGTACTTGCAAGTGTACTAATTGCTAAAGGGTGTTTAATATCTAAAGGAAGATTAAAAAACTTAGGTTTTAATTTATCATTTGAATCCATAACTTGTCTAGCAACAGTTAAATTAGCAACTATAATATCATAAGCTACAATAATCACAAATTTAAAAAGAGTAAAAAAAGAGCCTATATAAACCCTTCTTTGCCAAAAACTTGATGTAAACCAAGGTATTAAAATTGCTAATACAATTCCCAAAACAATATGTCCAGCAGCTACTGTATTATTTAGTAGTAACCAAATAATAACAAGCATAAAAGATAAAATTGGATGAGGCAAAAAACTATTTGTATCTTTCATATTAAAGCTCCTCATTTGGATTTAAAACAGTCGATATATAACTATTTGTATCAACTAAATTTGAAGCTATATTTTCTGTTATTTGTGTAATATTATTTGCAAAAAGTACCAAAATAATAGTAAATGAAAATAGATAAAAAATAGATGATAAAGTTGATTTTGATAATTTATAATTTGACTCTTCTTCATTTGCTCTTGTATCATAAAATATATTTGTTCCACTTCTTGCTAAAGATACAATAACCAATAGACTACTTAATAAAACAGTAGTTAATATTAAAGCTGTTTGTGTATGATTTATTGAAGATTTTAGAATCATAATTTTCCCAAAAAAACCACTAAAAGGTGGAAGTCCAGCTATGGCAATAGCAAATATAAAAAATATACTTCCTATTAGTATTGCATTTTTAAAAATAGGCATTTTAGGTCTTAAAGATGTGCTATTTCTTGCTTTTAAAATAACATCAGCTAATAAGAAAAATCCACCTGCAACAAAAGTTGAGTGAATCATATAAAATATTGCTCCACTTAATGCCTCTTTTGAATTTATTCCAATAGCTATTAAAATAGTACTAACAGATAATAAAACTAAATAAGATATTTGAGTTTTAAGCTCTTTTGAACTTAAAACTCCAAAAGTTGCTAAAACTAAAGTTATAAGTCCAATATATAAAACCCAAGGAGTGTAGTAAAATGCTAATTCATTTGCATTTTGTCCAAAAATAGTTCCATGAACTCTTATGATTGAATAAATTCCAACTTTTGTCATAATAGCAAATAAAGCAGCAACTGGAGCGCTTGTTTTTCCATATGCATTTGGTAGCCAAAAATATAGAGGGAACATAGCAGCTTTTAATCCAAAAACAATCAAAAGTAGAAGTCCAGCAGATGCTACAATACTAACATTTTCAGGACTTAAGTGAGCTACTTTTTGAGATAAATCAGCAATATTTAAAGTTCCTAATATTCCATATAAAGTTCCAACTGCAAATAAAAAGAGAGTTGAACCAACAAGATTGATTACAACATAATGAAGTCCAGCTTTTACTCTTCCTTCACCTTTTGCATGAAGAAGTAGGCTATAACTAGCAAGAAGTAAAATTTCAAAGAAAACAAAAAGATTAAATAGATCTCCTGTTAAAAAAGCACCATTTAATCCAAAAAGTTGCAATTGAAAAAGTGGATGAAAGTGAGCACCTTTTTTATCAATACCTTCACTAATTGCATACCAAAGTGCTCCAAAAGCTAAAAGAGAAGTTACAAGTACCATTAAAATTGAGAATTGATCAAGCACTAAAACAATTCCAAATGGAGCTTTCCAATTTCCTAAACTATATACAAAAATATCATTTGATAAAGTTTTTGTAAATGCAAAAATTGAGACTAAAATTATTATAAAAACAGATATTAAAGAGAAAATCTCTTGAGTTTTAAGTCCAAATCTTTTAATTAAAAGTAGTGTAAATCCAGCAATTAAAGGAATAATTACAGGTAAAATAGGAGTATGAATCATATTCTTTCTCCTTTATCTAAGCTCTTTTTTCCATCTACATGATCACTTTTTAACTCACCATAAGCTTTTAGTGATAATACAATTACAAAAGCTGTCATTCCAAAGCTAATTACAATTGCTGTTAGAACTAAAGCTTGAGGAAGAGGGTCTGCATAGTTTGAAGCACCATCTTGAATAATTGCAGGAACATTCAAACTTAATCTTCCCATAGCAAACAAAAATAGATTAACAGCATAAGCTAATAAAGTTAGACCTAAAACTACAGGATATGTTCTAGCTCTTAGTGTTAAAAAAACACCAACTCCACATAAAACTGCTATTATTAAAGCTAGTAATATTTCCATTAGTTTTTATCCTTTTTCTCTTCTAATTTTTTAGTAATATTGTGAGAATTTTTGCTTAGTTGTCCCAATTGAACCAATATTAAAACAGTAGAACCAACAACAACTAAAAATACTCCTAAATCAAAAGCAATAGCACTTGCTACTTCAAACTCTCCAACTATTGGCCAATTTAAGTGAGAGAATGCTGATGTTAAAAATGGATAATCTATAAACATTGATATAACACCTGTTAAAGTTGCTATTAATAATCCATATGCAATTAAACTATCATTTTGAAACTTTAATCTACTTTTTGTCCACTCAATTCCATTTGCTAAGTATTGAACAATTAATGCAACTGCTGCTATAAGTCCTGCAATAAACCCACCACCTGGAAGATTATGCCCTCTTAGAAATATATAAACAGATACCATTAACATTAAAGGTAGAACCATTCTTGTAAGAGTTTGCATCATAAGTGGATGTTTATCTTCACTCCAAACAAAATCTTCTTGATTGTTATTTTGTGTATTTAGATTTAAACCTTGAATCATTGCAAAGATTCCAATACCAGCAAGTGCTAAAACTGTAATCTCTCCTAATGTATCAAAGCCTCTAAAATCAACTAAAATAACATTTACAACATTTGTTCCACCACCGCCACTTACAGAGTTTTCTATAAAAAAGTCTGCAATAGTTAAGTACTCTTTGCTTAAAACTGCTAAAGTTAAGATAAATACAGCAACTGCTACTAAAATTGATATTATTAAATCCCTTGAAATTCTAAGATTTGAAGACTCTCTTGGAGTTGTTTGAGGAAGATAGTATAGTGCTAAAAGAATTAAAACAATAGTTACAACTTCAACGCTTAGTTGTGTTAAAGCTAAATCAGGAGCTGAAAACTTAATAAAAATTAGTGAAACTATTAATCCAACAACTCCAATTATAATCAGTGCTAAAAGCCTTTTATGATGTAAAAATGCAGTTGCAAAAGTTGCAAAAATTAAAATAGCAGTCATAATTAAACTTATAGTATCAATTTCTAAAAACTCTTTGTTTCCAAATAAAGGTGAGTCTCCATAAGTAAATCCAGCAACTCCAATTATTAAAGAGGCTACAATAAACCAAGCAATCATACCTTGAAGAGAGCTTTTATCAAAAATAGATGTAACTTTATTTGATAGTTTAAAAATAGATTCAACTAATAGATAAAAAGGGACTCTTGCATCAATTTTTTCAAAATATTTTTCAAAAATAGCTGTTGTTTTCTCTCTTTTTGTATATAGAAAAATTCCCAAAATAAATGCAATTATACTCATAATAAGTGGAGTATTAAAACCATGCCAAATAGCTAAAGAGTACTCTGGAAGAGTAGTTTGAAGAGAACCCATAACAGCAGTTGCTAAAAGAGGAGCAATAGTCAAAGCTGGAACTGTTCCAACTAAAAAACATATAATTACTAATAAATCAACAGGAATTTTCATAAATCTTGGTGGTTCGTGAGGAGTTTTTGGTAATTTTTTTGTTTTTCCATTGAAAAATATATTATGAACAAATTTTAAAGAGTAAGCAACAGAAAATATTCCAGCAATTGTTGCTAAAATTGGAATTAAAATTCCAATACTTAGTGTATTTATATCTAAAGCTCTCTCAAAAAACATCTCTTTTGATAAAAATCCATTTAAAAGTGGAACTCCAGCCATTGAAGCTGCTGCTATCATAGCCAAAGTTGCAGTATGAGGCATAAATGCCCAAAGACCACTTAATTTTCTTAAATCTCTAGTTCCTGTTTCATGATCAACAATACCAGCAACCATAAAAAGTGATGCTTTAAATGTTGCGTGATTCATAATATGAAATATAGCTGCAACAACACTAAGTGGAGTAGAAAATCCAAATAAAAGAGTTATTAATCCAAGATGACTTATTGTTGAATATGCCAATAAACCTTTAATATCATGTTTAAACATTGCTGTAAATGCACCAATTAAAAGTGTGGCAAGACCTGCAAATGTAACTAAAAATATCCATTCAGTTGTACCACTTAAAGATGGATATAATCTTGCTAATAAAAATATTCCAGCTTTTACCATTGTTGCTGAGTGTAAATATGCAGAAACTGGTGTTGGAGCTGCCATTGCGTGAGGTAACCAAAAATGAAATGGAAATTGCGCTGATTTTGTAAAAACTCCAAGTAAAATAAGAATAATTATAGGAGTATATAAAGGGCTACTTTTTATTAAATCACCACTTACTAAAATATCACTTAGATTGTAACTGCCAACAATATGTCCAAGTAGCAATACACCAGCAAGCATAGCTAAACCACCAGCTCCTGTTATTGTAAGTGCCATTTTAGCACCTTCTCGACCCTCTTTTTTATGTTGCCAATAGCTAATTAATAAAAAAGATGATAAAGATGTTAACTCCCAAAATACAACCATTTGGATTATGTTTTCAGATAGAACAATTCCAAGCATTGAACCCATAAAAAGAAGTAAATAAGAGTAGAATCTTCCCATACAATCTTTTGTGCTTATATAGTATCTTGCATAAATTATTATTAAAAGTCCAATTCCAAGAATTAAGCATGAAAATAGAAGGCTAAGACCATCTAATCTAAAAGCAAAATCCAAACCAATTGACTCTATCCAAGACCATGATTGAATAGTTGTAATACCAGCAAATGGAAGTTTTATATAAAAAAGAAGAACTAAAAAAGCCATAATAGTAGCAGCTGCAGAACTCCAAGCAGCCGCAAGGCGATTATATTTTGCCAAGTATGCAACTATTGGAGCTGCTAAAAATGGTAAAAGGGCAACTATGGCTAAGCCAAATGTTTCAATCATTTTGTACCTTTTAAAATTTTGAATAAGTTTTCTATTCTAACTTATTTTTTATAAATTTTTCTAAATTAATTATTCAGACAGTCGCAGCATAAGCCTTTTATAATGATAGTATCAATTTGATGATTATCAAGTTTCATTTCTATCTCTTTATGAATACACTCTATTTTTGAACATGAAGAACAGATGAAGTGAGAGTGTGCAACTCTTTTTATTTCAAAATATCTTTTTTTATCATTTGA
>JAGOHQ010000047.1 GCA_017996075.1 Aliarcobacter sp. | reverse complement strand
ATCAAAAAGAGCTAAGGGTAAAAAGGCAGATTATATTCTTTACTACAAACCAAATATTCCTGTAGCAATTATAGAGGCAAAAGATAATAATCATAGAGTTCAAGATGGAATCCAACAAGGCTTAGAATATGCAAATATTTTAGATATACCAGTCGTCTTTTCAAGTAATGGAGATGAATTTTATGAACATGATAAAACTTTATCTAATGGTGTTGTAGAACGAAAAATTTCATTAAATAATTTTCCAACTCCAGATGAACTTTGGGAGAGATATAAAAAATATAAAAAAATAGAGACACAAGAAGAAGAAAAAATTATTTCTCAAGACTATTTTTTTGATGCTCAAGGAAGATTTCCTAGATACTATCAACAAATTGCAATAAACAGAACAGTTGAAGCAATTGCTAAAGGACAAAATAGGATTTTGCTTGTAATGGCAACAGGAACAGGTAAAACATATACAGCTTTTCAGATTATTCATAGACTTTGGAAAAGTGGAGCAAAAAAAAGAATTTTATTTTTAGCAGATAGAAATGCTTTAATCGATCAAACAAAAAAAGGTGATTTTAGACACTTCAAAGACAAGATGACGGTTATTAGAAAAAAACATATAGATAAATCGTATGAAATATATTTAGCTCTTTATCAAGGACTTACAAATTACGATGAGGATAAAGATGCATATAAAGAGTTTAGCTCTGATTTTTTTGATTTAATTGTTATAGATGAGGCTCATAGAGGAAGTGCATCAGAAGATAGTTCTTGGAGAGAGATACTTGATTATTTTTCAAGTGCTACTCAAATAGGACTTACTGCTACACCAAAAGAGACAAAAACTATTTCAAATATCGAGTATTTTGGAGAATCTGTTTATACTTATACTCTTAAAGAAGGAATTGATGATGGATTTTTGGCTCCATACAAAGTATTGAGAGTTGGATTAAATGTTGATTTGGAAGATTATGAACCTGAAATTGGTAAAAAAGACAAAGATGGAAATGAAATAGAGCAAAGAATATACAATAGAAAAGATTTTGATAGAAGTTTAGTAATAGATGAACGAACTTATATGGTAGCACAAAGAGTTACTGAGTTTTTGAAAGCTACTGATAGATTTAGTAAAACTATTATCTTTTGTACAGATATAGACCATGCAAGTAGAATGCGAAGTGCTATAGCAAATTTAAATAGTGATCTTGTTGCTAAAAATTCAAAATATGTAATGCAAATAACTGGAGATAATGATGAAGGGAAGAGAGAATTAGATAATTTTATAAACCCTCAAGAAACATATCCAGTAATTGCTACAACTTCTAAATTAATGACAACAGGAGTAGATGCTCAAACTTGTAAATTAATAGTTCTTGATAGCAATATAGGTTCTATGACAGAATTTAAGCAGATAATTGGTCGAGGAACTAGAATAAACGAAGAGTATGGTAAAACATTTTTTACAATAATGGATTTTAGAGGAGCAACTGATAAATTTGCTGATCCTGACTTTGATGGTGAATCTGTAATAATAAAAGATATTTTTGATGGGGATGAAATTTTAAATCCAGAAGAAGAAAAAATTGATTCAATAATTGATGAAAATGGTGAAGAAATAATATTTGAACCTTTTAATATTCCAGATGCTGGAGAAATAGAAGATATTGAAAAGAAAAAAAGAGAAAAAGTATATATTAATGGTGTAGATGTAACTATCCTGAATGAAAGAGTACAAATAAGAAATTCTGAAGGAAAATTAATTACAACTAGCTACAAAGAGTACTCAAAACAAAAAGTTCATGAAGAATTTTCTTCACTTGATGATTTTTTAAACAGATGGTCAAGCAGTGAAAAGAAACAAGTTATTATTGATGAGCTTTATGAAAAAGATATTTTATTTGAAGAGTTAAAGGTTGATATAGGCAAAGATATGGATATTTTTGATTTAATTTGTCATATTGCTTATGATAAACCACCACTAACTAGAAAAGAAAGAGCAAATAGTGTTCAAAAAAGAGACTATTTTAACAAATATGAAGGAAAAGCAAAAGAAATTTTGAAAGCTTTATTAGAGAAATACTCAGATGAAGGAATAGAAACTATTGAAACTATAGAGGTATTAAAACTTCCAGAATTTAGCTCTTTTGGAACAGCAATTGAAATAGTTAATACTTTTGGTGGTAGAGATAAATATTTAGAAGCTATAAAAGATTTAGAAAATGAGATATATAAGGGAGTTGCTTAATATATGAGCCATAATATAAGTGGAGTTATAAAATCTATTCAAAAGATCATGAGAAATGATAGAGGATTAAATGGAGATGCTCAAAGAATAGAGCAATTAGGATGGATGATATTTTTAAAGATTTTTGATGATAAAGATTTAGAAATAGAGTTAATAAAAGATGATTACATATCACCAATTCCTAGTAATTTACAATGGCGAAATTGGGCTAAAGATGATGAAGGAATTACAGGAGATGAACTTTTAGATTTTATTGATAATAAACTTTTTACAACTTTAAAAAATCTTCCGACTGCAGCAACAAATAAAAGAGCTTTACTTATAAGAGAAGTATTTGAAGGTAATAACAATTATATGAAGTCTGGAACTATTATAAGGCAAGTTTTAAATAAAATAAATGAAATAGATTTTAATAATAGTGAAGATAGGCACCTTTTTGGAGATATTTATGAAACTATTTTAAAAGAGCTTCAAAGTGCTGGAAATAGTGGAGAATTTTATACTCCAAGAGCAATAACTCAATTTATAACTCAAATGATAGATCCAAAATTAAATGAAATTACTTTAGATCCTGCTTGTGGAACTGGTGGATTTTTAGTGAATACTATAGATCATATAAAATCAAATGGGGAAGTTAAAACTCCAGAAGATAGATTAACATTACAGCAAAATATTAGAGGAGTAGAGTTAAAACCACTTCCTCATATGTTAGCACTTACAAATCTAATTTTACATGATATAGAAATTCCAAATATTATATATGATGATGCACTCTCAAAAGAGATTTCAAGCATATCAAAAAAAGATAAAGTTGATTGTATTTTGGCAAATCCCCCTTTTGGTGGAGTTGTAACCGATGGTATGGAGACAAATTTTCCTGCAAACTTTAGAACTAAAGAGAGTGCTGATCTATTTTTAATTCTTATGATAAATTACCTAAAAGATGGTGGAAGAGCTGGAATAGTACTTCCAGATGGAAGCCTTACTGGTGATGGAGTAAAACAAAGAATTAGAGAAAAGCTACTGGCTGATTGTAGCCTTCATACAATTGTACGACTTCCAAACTCAGTATTTCAACCCTATGCATCCGTTGCTACAAATCTTTTATTCTTTACAAAAGGAACTCCTACAAAAGAGATTTGGTACTATGAACATAAATTACCAGAGAATCAAAAAGCATATAGCAAAACAAAACCTATAAAGATTGAAGAGTTTGAACCGCTGAAACTATGGTGGAATAACCGTGAGGAAAATGAACAAGCTTGGAAAGTAGATATAGAAACTATCAAAGCAAATGGCTACAACCTTGACATCAAAAATCCTCACAAAGAGGAAGTAGAACACACTTACTCATCATCTGAACTTCTTGAGATGTTATCAAGCTCTTTTGCAAAAAGTAATACACTTTTAGAAAAGTTAAAAAGTGAGCTTTCATGATAGTAAGAAGCACAGACTATATCAAATCTCTTGTAAATGAGATTATAAAACTTCCTAATGAAACTGAATGGATAGAGTTCAAACACAACAACGAAGATCCTCAAATGATAGGCGAATACATTAGTGCTCTTTCAAACTCAGCTGCACTCAATGGTAAAACAAATGGCTATATTATTTGGGGTGTAGATGATACTACTCATGAGATTTTAGGTACGACTTTTACTCCATCATCTGCAAAGAAAGGTGGAGAAGCACTAGAAAACTGGATATTACGACTTCTTGAACCAAAAATTGATTTCAAATTTTATGAAATAGAAATAGATGAAAAAAGTATCGTTTTACTTGAAATAGCACCTGCATATAGACACCCAGTGACATTTTCAGGTACAGAATATATAAGACTCGGCTCTCACAAAAAAAAGCTTAAAGAGTTAGCAGAAAAAGAGAGAGAACTTTGGAGGATATTTGACAAAGTACCTTTTGAGAAACAAATTGCAGTAGATAACATAGATGCTAGTGAAGTACTAGGATATCTTGAATATACTAAATATTTTGAGCTATTAAACATACCGTTACCAGAAAATAGAAATGCTATCTTAGAAGCACTTATAGCTGATAATATGGTCAATAAACTTGATAATGCAAAATATGCCATCACAAACTTAGGAGCTATTCTTTTTGCAAAAGATTTATCAAAGTTTAATAACCTCAAAAGAAAAGCCATAAGGGTTATCCAATACAAAGATAATACAAAATTTCAAACTACAAAAGAGATAGTTGGCAATAAAGGTTATGCTGTTGGATTTGAAGGACTTATAGAATACATCAACAATATGCTTCCATCAAACGAAGTGATAAAACAAGCATTTCGTGAAAACAAAACAATGTATCCAGAACTCTCAATAAGAGAGGTCGTTGCAAATGCTATTATCCATCAAGATTTCTTTGCTACTGGAAGCTCAGTGATGATAGAAATTTTTTCAAACCGTTTTGAAGTAACAAATCCAGGAACTCCTCTTGTAGATACTGAAAGATTTTTGGACTCTCCGCCAAAATCAAGAAATGAAGCAATCGCATCATTTATGCGAAGAATCGGTATTTGTGAAGAGCGAGGAAGTGGTGTAGATAAGATAGTAATCCAAACAGAACTTTATCAGCTTCCTGCACCGATATTTGAAACAAATGGTGATCATACAGTAGCGATACTTTTTGCACATAAAGAGCTAAAAGATATGGACAAAGCAGATAAAATCAGAGCTTGTTATTTGCATGCAAGCTTAAGATATATCCAACATGACTATATGACAAACACATCTCTTAGAGAGAGATTTAACATTGATGTCAAAAATCGTTCAATGGTTTCAAAAATCATCAATGATGCAATTGAAGCGAACAAAATAGCTATCTATGATGAAAATGTAGGAACAAAAGCAAGAACTTATATACCAAGTTGGGCAAGATGATGAAAATTTGCTTCACCGTTGCTTCACTGAATACTTATAATAGACTTAAGAATATTCAAGAAACTCCTTATTATAGGGCTTTTAGTTCTCAAAATTTGCTTGACTGTTATTTGATTGATGGGGAAAAGTATGAGTAATTGGGAAAAAGTATTTTATAATCAAATTTCAGCTTATATTGAAAAAATAAATCAGTTTTTATCAACCCACTATGAAGTAACTCGATTAGGCAACTATATTAAAATAGTGGGAGGTTATGCTTTCAAAAGCTCAAATTATAGAAATATTGGTATTCCAATTATTAGAATATCAGACTTTCAAAATGAAAAAATAGTTCTTGATAATGTTAAATACTATGAAGAAAACCAAAATTTGTCAAAATATAAACTTTTTGAAGGTGATATTATAATTGCTATGACAGGTGGAACTATTGGAAAACTAGCAATAGTCCAAGAAAATTTAGGAAAATTATACCTTAATCAAAGAGTTGGGAAATTTGAAGTTATTAATCATGAAAAATTTGTTCAAGAATATGTTTATTGGATTGCAAGAGGAGTTGAAGAAAGAATTAAAAAGCTAGCATGGGGTGGTGCTCAACCAAATGTGAGCAATAAACAGATTGAAAATATGGATTTTATACTACCTAGTAAAGAAATCCAATCAAAAATTATATCTTTTTTAAATGATTTAAAAAATAATAAATTAAAACAAAATTATTATTTTGATGAAAAATGTGAAAAGTATATTATCAATCTTCAATATAATGGAATAAATTTAAACAATATACAAATAGAAACTTCAGCTCAACAATCTCTTTTAAAACAACTGAAACAAACTATTCTGCAAGAAGCGATTGAAGGTAAACTCACAGCAAAATGGAGAGCCAAAAATCCTGATATCGGTACAGCCAAAGAACTTTTAGAGCAGATAAAAACAGAAAAAGAGAAGCTTATAAAAGATAAAAAAATTAAGCTATCCAAACCACTACCACCGATAAACGAAGATGAAATTCCATTTGATATCCCACAAAATTGGGAATGGTGTAGATTAGGAGATATTAGTTTTGTAGGTACTGGTGCAACACCTTTAACATCAGAACC
>JAGOHQ010000046.1 GCA_017996075.1 Aliarcobacter sp. | reverse complement strand
GATGAAGATAAAATAATAAAAAAAAGCAGATTTAAGTTTTTAAAACAAAAAGATGGAATAGAAGAGGATTTTTTACTTCAGTATGGTGTTAATGATTTATCAATTGATTCATTAGATGAGATACCAAATTATATAATTAGAAAATATGAGAGAATTGCTTCAAAAGAAAAAGATAAAAGTTTAGAGATAAAAAATGAAGATTTACTTTTAGATAATGAGTTAGCAAATCTTTTAGAAAGTAAAGAGGAAGAAAATAATAAAAATTTAACTAGTTCAATTTTAGAAGAACCCATGGGAATAAATATAAATGAACTTGATAGTTTAATTGAAGTTGACACTTCAGATGAAGTTAAAACAGATACAAATTATATAAATATGGAAGATTTTGATGAAAATTTTGGTTTAAATAATGTCTCTTTTGATTATGATGATGATTCAACTTTTAACGAAGATTTAAAAAGTGATGAGGATTTACTACAAGATATTTTAAATAATAGCATAGTTGATGAAGATGATTATGAATTTGTTGGGGAGACTTTTGAGGATAAAAACTTTTTAGATGAGATTTTTCCAAATAGTACAATTTTTGATATTGACGAAAATAGCACTAAGTCCATAAACATAGTTTTGCAAGAAGAAGACAAAGAAGAGACGAATGAAGATAAACTGAAAAAAGATGAATTAGAAAATATTGAAAACTTTCAATTTAATGAAGTTTTTCAAAATATAGAAAATAAAAAAGATGAAGATATTAAACAAATATATAAAAATATAGATATAATTGAAAATATTGAAGAAGAAAATGAAAAAGAAAAAACACCAGAATATCAAAATATTGAGATAGATGAACTAAATGATTTAAATTTAGAAGATTTTAGTTTTGCAGACCCCGACCTACAAAATAAAAAATCAGAAGATGTAAGCAAAAAAGGAGAAGATATGAGTGATGATTTTTTTGAATTAGATAGTTTAAATGAGCAAGATTTAATTGAAGCTTTAAGCGGTTCAGGTATATCAAATGTTGCACAAACTGATACACAAAATATAAAAGAATCCAAAAAAATGGAAATTTCAAATAACAATATTGACATAGGAAGTTCAAATATAAATGATATAGCTAGTTTAATATCAAAATTATTAAATAATAAAACTTTAGAAATTACAATAAAAATAAAAGAGTAATATGGATTTATTGGCAATTGCTCAAAATACAGTTAAAATAATTTTGCTAGTTGGTATGCCATCACTTATGGTTAGTATGATTATAGGACTTATAATATCAATATTTTCTGCTGTTACACAAGTAAATGATGCAGCACTCTCTTTTGTACCCAAAATGATTTTTGTATCAGTGTTTATATTGTTTACACTTCCTTGGGTTGGAGATCATATTGAAACATTTACGATTGAATTATGGAATATGATTTTAATATTTGGTAAATAAATGATAAACAAGCTCTATAATCTTAAAAAAACACAAACTGAACAAAAACTAATAGAAAAATCAAGTTTAGAACAAGAAGTTTATAAAATAGATGAAGAAGTTGGAGATTTAAATCATAGAATAAATACAACAACTGTTGAAAAATTAGGTTCAATTTCTGATTTTATGATTTTAGCCATGCATAAAGATACTTTAAGATTTGAAGTAAAAAATTTATTAAGTAAAAAAAACCAACTTATAAAAAAAATAGATGATTTATTTGCACAGATTATAGAGTTACAAAAAGAGAGTGAGCAGTATAAATATATTTTGGATGAAGAAAAAGAGCAAAAAAGAAAAGATACTTTACATTTTGAACTTTTGGAGAGTGAAGAGTTTATTCAAAGTAAATATATTAAAGGAAAAAATTGATAAATAAAATTTTAATAGTAATAGTCTTTTCATTATCTTTAAATGCAGCTATTGAAACAAGTAGTTCTTTAACTAAGCAAAAAATGGAAGTTTTAGAATTGAAAAATGAGTTAAATAATTTTTACAGTGAAAAAGAGAAAGAGTATCAAAAACAAAAAAAAGAGCTTGAAGATATTTTAACAAAAATAGAACAAGAGAAGGCAGAAATTAAAAGATTATATGAAAAAAATGATGAAACACTAAAAGATATAAGAGCTGAGGTTGTTAAAAAATCAATCAGAATTTTTGAGCTTATGAAGGCAAAGGTTGCTGCAGAGATTTTTGATCAAATGATACTAGAAGGGAAAATTGAAGATGTTTTTGATATAATCGTAAGATTAAAGGATTCAAATGTATCAAATATTATGAAGACAATGAGTGTTGAAAATTCATCAAGATTGGTTCAAAAATTAGAAAGATACAATAAAGATAAACAAAAAAGGGACTAAAAAATGGCAGATGAAAACGAAGTTGTAAAAAAAACATCAGATGGAAAAGGTTTACTAGTAGTTTTATTAGTGCTCGTGATTGTTCTTATTATGGCAGTTGCAGGTGGAACATATTTTTTATTGAATAAAATTTCAGCTAACAATCAAAGCTCAAGTAACAATACAGAAGAGCTTGCAAAAACTTCTGCTAGCTCACCATCAAGTAATGATGCAAAATTTAAAGCAGATGTAAATGAGCTAGTTTTAAATCTTACAGATTCAAAAGGTAGAGAGAAGATTATGAAACTATCTTTTTCTATTAGAAGCAGCGACCCACTTATTGCAACAATAGTTCAAGATTATTTAGCGGAAATCACAGATGTTGTAATTACTCAAATAAGTTCACGAAGTTCAGAAGAGTTATTAACTGTTGGTGGTAAAAATCTATTAAAAGATGAGTTGATAGCGGAAATTAATAACGTAATTAACTTTGTTACAAAAACAAATTCTAATGTTGTTAGTAATATTTTATTTACAACTTTTGTAATAAAATAAGAGAAAATGATAGTAAAAGTAAGAAAAAAAAATAATAGCTCTAAGATTTTAAAATTAATTATTATAGCTGGACTTTTTTTCGGAATCGTATATATTTCTCTTTTAATCAAAGAGGAAAAACTTTTATCAATTGAGCTTGAAAAAGCAAAAGAAGATGAAAAAATAGCTCTCCAAGTAGAGCAAGAAAAAAAAGAGAAAGAGAAATTAGATGCTCAAAGAGTTATCTTAATAGAAGTTGAAAAAGTAGTTGATTTAATTGGACAAAACAACATAAATGATATAAAAATTATAGAAAATAAAGTTGTTTATGTTCTAGACCCAAATACAAATATAGATGCCATAACTATTCGCTATGGTGCTATGGCACTTATAAAGAAAAGTTTTAAAGAGATTGTAGTAGTAGTTGATTTAGAACATATTTTAAAAGGTAAATTAGGATGAAAAATATTTTATTTTTATTTATAATATCTTTGTTATTTACATCTTGTGGAGCATTAACTGAACCAAAAATTGATTTTACAAAACCACCACAACAAGTAACAAAAGAGCCACCAGTTGTTAGGAAAAATAAAGGTTCTTTATACTCAGTTCAAGGAACATCACTTTTTGCAGATAAAAAAGATTTACAAGTTGGAGATATTATTCAAGTTGTAATTAGTGAAGGAATTACTCAGAAAAGTGATAATAAAAGAGAGTTAACAAGTGATAGAAAAAATGAGTTTGGTGGAGGAATGTTTGCTTCTATGGGAACAGATCCACTAAATAGTACAGTTGGAAGAGTAACAGATAAAGCAAATTCTGTATTTGGAGTAAATTTTAATACAGAAAGTAGTGATAGTGATAAAGGAAAAGTAAAAACTCAAGTAAATGAGAATTTTGATACTAAAATATCAGCTATTATTGATGAAACTTATCAAAATGGTAACTATTTCATAAAAGGAAATAAAGAGGTAATAATTGATGGGCAAAAACAAGAAATTGTAATAACAGGAGTTATAAGACCATACGATATAACATCTGATAATTCAGTAAACTCTTCTCAAATTGCAAATTTAAAAATGATTTATAAAAAAGATGGATCAGAAGCTGATTTACTACAAGTTCCTTGGGGAACAAAAATCTTAAGAGCAATATGGCCATTTTAAACTAAAATTAAGAAATGTAATGCAATAATTTTACATATTATAAAAAGGGAGTAAATATGTTTTCTACATTGAGTGTTTCTCAAACTGGGCTTAGCACATCAAAGTATGCAATTGATAATGTTAGTAACAATCAAGCAAATAGAAATACTCCAGGATACAAAAAAAGAGTAGCAGATTTAAGCGAAATTAGATTAAATGGTGTCCATATAACAGGACAAGGTGTTAATTTTGGTGGAATATCAAGAGTTACATCTCAATATATGTATGACAAGTTTATGCAAGAGAGTACAAAAGCTAATTATTTAGATAAATCTTCAAATATGTTAGGTGGGATTGAAAAAATTTTTGCAGAAACTGATAGTAGTGGTTTTTCAGTTGATTTAAATAGATATTTTCAATCTGTAGAAAGTCTAAGAACAAATCCTAGTTCTGAAGTAAATAGAAGTTATATGAAAACTCAAGGTGCTGTAATTGTTGAATCTTTACAAAATTTATATTCAAGTATAGAAAAACAAGCACAAATAGAAAAAGTTGAGTTAAAAACAGATGTTAATAAAGTAAATCAGATTTTAAAAGAGATTGCAGATGTAAATGTAAAAATTGAAAAATATGATCCATCTGTAAATGATTTACTAGATAAAAGAGATTTGCTTGAACTTGAATTATCAAAATTTGTTGATGTTGATATAAATAGAGATGCTGGTTTTTATGAGATAAAAATCGGTGGAGTTGTTGCTGTTTCAAATAATATTTTTCATAAAGAGATAGAAATAGAAGATAGATTAACGCCTCAAATTGATAAGTTTAATCATATTAGACAAAATGCTGACGGTTCTAGTACAGTTTTTGATTCTTTGAAATATAATTCAGATTTTACACCAAAAGCACCTTATGATGTCGATGATACTATAACTTATAAGTTAAATAATGAATTTTCTGTGAGTGTTAAGATTGGTGAGTCAATAACTGGAAATTGGGATGGTGATCCAAATACTCCTGATACAACTATGACTGTTGATAATGATAATTTAACAAGAGCATTTATGGTTAAAATAAATAGTGATCCAAATATGAGTAAACTAGTTACTGCTCATAATGGAGAATATACTCTTGATGCAAGTGGTAACAAAATTCCTATGTATCCAAATAGTGATAACTATTTAAAAATTGAGTCAAATTTACCAGGAGTTGATAACGAGTTCACTGGAAGATTTAGTATTGAAAGAAAAACTGGAGTAAATGTAGATGGAAGAGAAACTATATATAAAAATGATAAAGAGAGTAAAATTGGACAAACTGATACAGTTTTAACTATTTTGGATCAAGATTTAAATCTGAAAAGTGGCTCTATGAGAGCTCAAGTTGAGAATTTATCTACTTCAAATCCAAATAATAAGTTTCAAAAATATTTAGATCAGCTAGATCAATTTGCTCAAACTTTAGCAGATGTAAATAGCTCATACATAAGAGTTGGTGAAAATGATTATGTTTATGGAAGAGATGCATCAGAAGCACATAATACAGCACCATTTCCACCAAATGGTGGAGATATTGTAAATATGAATTTATTTAGTGGTTCTAGTGTTAAGACATTAAAATTTGATAAAAATGCAGTAAATGATTTGAATCAGCAAAATTTGGATTACTTAGCAACTCTACAGTGGAAAGATAACTTATCATTTAAAGGTGGAGCTCAAAATCCAAACGATGTAAACTCTACTTCTTTTGTAGAGTTTTATAGGAACCTAAAAGTAGGAGTTTCTACTGATAAAGAAGAGGCAAACTATGGGTTTGAAGTACAAGATGCAATAGCTAACAATTTAGGGACAGCTTATAATGAAGTTGTAAAAGTAAATTCAGATGATGAGATGATAGATTTGATGAAATTTCAAGCAGCATTTAGTGCAAATGCTCAAGTGATTTCGGCAGTTGATGAAATGATACAAACTCTTCTTGGGATGAAGAGATAAAACTTACTAATAAGGAGTAGCAAATGGCAGAGGGAATTTTAGGACTAGGACAAGGTCAAGCAGCTTCACTAAATAGTGATATGTTAGAAAAATTAAAAGCTGTTGATAGAAAAGCTACAGTTGAACCAATAGAAAAAAAACTTGAAAAATTTGAAAGTGAAAAGAAAGTTATTTCAGATGTAACAACAAAAGTAAATGAACTTTTTGATGCTGTTAAAGTTTTCTCTTTAAATCAAAGTACTGGTACAAATGCTTTTCAACAAAAAAGTGCAAATGTTTCTGGAGA
>JAGOHQ010000045.1 GCA_017996075.1 Aliarcobacter sp. | reverse complement strand
TAAATCTTCCTTTTTTAAACTCATTTGTAAGAAGTGTATTTTTTACAACATATAGTGGGTGAAATTTAATACTATCAACTTTCAAATCAATAGTTTGTTTAAATGTTTCTAACATCATTTCTTGGTTCTCATCTGGTAAACCATAAATTAAATGTCCACAAACATTTAATCCTTTATCTTTTGTTCTTTTTATCCAATATCTCATATTTTCAATATTATCTGCACGATTTATTTTATCTAGTGTAGTTTGAAAAAAGCTTTGAATTCCATACTCTATCCAAATCTCTTGCTCTTTAGATTTTTCATACAAATAATCTAAAATATCATCTGTAACACAATCTGTTCTTGTGCCAATACTAAGTCCTATAACATCATCAAAACTAAGAGCTTTTTCATATAAAGCTTTTAAAGTTGAAAGTGGTGCATAAGTATTTGTAAAAGATTGAAAATATACTATAAATTTTTTTGCTTTAAATTTATTTTCTAATCTTTTTTTTGTTGCAATAAACTGCATCTCAAGTTGTTTTAGTTGGTTTTCTAAAAATGGATTATGTTCTATATTTGGATTTAATTTGAACTTAGTTTTTTTCTCTTGTAAATTTGGGCTAAAAGAGTCATTTTCACAAAAAGAGCAGCCTCCTTTTGCTTTTGTTCCATCTATATTTGGACATGTAAAACCTGATATAGATATTGGAATCTTATAAACTTTTTGTCCAAACTTTTTTTTGAAGTATCGACCAATAGTCAATACCTCTTTTAGATTTTTACTCATTATGCTTTTACGAAATAGTCTCCATCAAAACTTTCAAGAGCATAGTGTCTATCATTTCCAATTGCATTTACTAAATCATCTATTGAAAGATACTCTAAACTGTCAGCTTCAATATATTTGCAAACTTCATCTTTTGTCATTTGAGTTGATATTAACTCCTCTTTTGTAGGAGTATCTATTCCATAAAAACAAGGAAATTTTATCTCTGGACTTGCAACTCTAAAATGAACCTCTTTTGCACCTGCTTCTTTTAACATTTTTACTATTCTTTTTGAAGTTGTTCCTCTTACAATTGAATCATCAATTACAAGTAAAGATTTTCCAGCAATAATTGAACTCATAGGACTTAGTTTCATTTTAACTTTTAAGTTTCTCATCTCTTGAGTTGGTTCTATAAATGTTCTTCCAATATAGTGGTTTCTAATAATTCCATATTTAAAAGGAATTCCACTAGCAGCTGCATAACCAAGAGCCGCAGGAACTCCACTATCTGGAACAGGAACAACCATATCATATTTTATCTTGCTATTTGCATCATTAATAGCTAGAGCTTTACCCATGTTTTCTCTTGTTGTATAGACATTTTTACCATCAATTACAGAATCTGGTCTAGCAAAATATACATATTCAAAAGCACATGGTCTAAATTCTGGTTCAAAAAGTTGAACAGATTCAATATCATCTTCTTCACTAAATATTAACATCTCACCAGGTCTTACATCTCTAATAAACTCTGCTCCAACTAAATCAAAAGCACAAGTTTCACTAGCAACTATATATCCACCACTTTTTAATTTTCCTAAAGACAGAGGTCTAATTCCATATCTATCTCGTATTACAAACTGTTTGCTTCTACTTTGAACAATAAAGCAATATGCTCCAATAGTTCTGTTTAATGCTTCTATAATTCTATCTTTTAAATGATCTTTTGTGTTTTTTGCTATTAGATGAATCAGATTTTCAGTATCCATTCCTGTTTGAAAAATAGCACCTTTATCTATCAAATCATTTCTTACTTCATCTTTATTTATAAGATTACCATTATGAACGATTGATATTTGACCTAATTTATATTTTGCATAAACAGGTTGAGCATCTAAAACAGAATCACTTCCAGCTGTTGCATAACGATTATGACCAATTGCCATATTTCCTTTTAAGTAAGTTAATGCTTCTTCATTAAATACTTCAGAAACCAAACCTCTATCTTTTTTTGTATATATTTTACCATCACAAGATGATGAAATTCCAGTTGCTTCTTGACCTCTATGTTGCATAGCAAAAAGAGCTATTGAAGCTAATCTTGCTGCATTGTCATTTCCATAAATTCCTACTATTGCACACATTTGTTGATTTCCTTATTATAGACCTAAAGCGTCATTGATTGAATAAAGATTTGCATCTTTTTTTACGAGCCATTTTGCAACTTTTATTGCACCTTTTGAAAAAGTATTTCTAGCAGTTGCTGTATGATTTAACTCTAAAAATTCTCCATCATTATATAAACCAACTGTGTGTCTTCCAACTATATCTCCACCTCTTAAAGCCATAACTGCAATTTCATCTTTAGTTCTAGCTCCAATTTGTCCATCACGACCTGAAACTCTTACAGTATCAAGGTCCAAATCTCTAGCACTTGCTGCATGTTCAGCCAAAGTTAAAGCAGTTCCTGATGGTGCATCTACTTTATGTTTATGATGTTGCTCAACAATTTCAATATCAAAATCTCTTAATGCTTTAGAAGCAAGAGCTACAAGTTTATTTAAAACTGCAACTCCTAAACTCATATTTGTAGCATATAAAATAGGTACAAGCTTGCTAGCTTCAAGAAGTAAGTTTTGCTGGTGTTTACTTAATCCAGTAGTTGCAATTACAAGAGGTTTTCTTTTTCCACCCTCAACAACTGCTGTTAAAAGCTCTTCAGTTGCAACGGGACTTGAGAAATCAATAATTACATCACTTTGCTCAAATAAAACATTTATATCATTTGTTACAACCGTATCTGGTGGTAAAACTTTTTCTATTTTATCAAAAACATGAACACAAGAGACTTTTGCCTCTGTGTCATTTTTTAAATCATCTATTAATAAACTTCCAACTCTTCCAGAACTACCCAAAATACCTATTTTAATCATCTATTTATCCTAAATATTCAATTATATCAACTGCTGCTGTTGCACCATCTGCTGCAGCACAAACAACTTGTTTTGCTGCATCAATTCTAATATCTCCAGCTGCCCAAAGTCCTTTTGTAGTTGTTCTCATTTTTAAATCAACAACAACTTCTCCACTTTCAATTACATCACATAAAAAAGTTCCATCAGCTTGTTTTAGTGGTGCATTTAATACATTTCTTCCAACAAAAACAAAAACACCAGGAGTTGGTAAATCTCTTATTTCACCTGATTTATTGCATTTTACTTTAAGACCTAAAACTCCACTATTATCACCATAAACTTCTTCAACTCCTACATTTGTAACTTCTTCAATATTTTCAGCATTTTTGATATGAGCTATTGTGCTAGGAGCTGCTCTATATGTATCACGTCTGTGTACTAAATAAACTTTTTTACACATTTTTGATAAATAGTATGCCTCTTCTAAAGCTGAATCTCCACCACCAATAACTGCAACTTCTTTTCCTCTATAGAAAAATCCATCACAAGTTGCACAAGTAGAAACTCCTCTTCCGAAAAACTCATCTTCACCTTTAAATCCAGCACGTCTAGGAACTGAACCTGTTGCCATTAAAACAGCTTTTGCTTCAAATTCTCTATTATCATTTGTTAAAATTTTAAATATATCGCCATTTTTTGTAATATTTTCAACTTGTGCCATTTCATGTTTTAAACCAAATTTTTGACACTGTTCTGGCCAAGATGCCATTAAATCCATACCAGTCATAACTTCGCCTTGTCCTGGATAATTTTCTATTTCACTCGAACCTGTAATTTGACCACCTGGCATTCCCATTTCAAACATTACAACATTTGCCAAACCACCTCTTGTAGCATATAAACCTGCTGTAAGTCCAGCTGGTCCTCCACCAATAATTGCTAAATCTAACATTTTAAGTCCTTATTTTCTAAATATATATTTCACCATAACTCTTTTAAAATAGAATGGTACTAAAAAATTTTGTAAGCCAATATAAAAGTGCAAACAAAACTAAGGAAAAATTTTATCATTTAATATTTAATATCTATCTTAAATAAGTTCAAAATTAAAAAAAGGAAGATGCAAAACACCTTCCTTTAACTCTTTTTAAATTTTAATTCAAATTATAATAAAGAGTTTATTTTATCTGTTAATGCTTGTTTTGATGTAGCACCGATTAGTTGGTCAACAACTTCTCCATTTTTCATAAAAATAATTGTAGGAATTGATCTAATTCCATATTTTACTGCTAAATCTTGCTCTTCATCTGTATTTACTTTACAAATATTTGCTTTTCCTTCGAAATCTCCTGCTAATTCATCAATAACTGGAGCAATCATTCTACAAGGTCCACACCAAGGTGCCCAGAAATCTACTAAAGATACACCTTCTTTTGTAGTTGCATCAAAATTTGCTGATGTTAATTCAATATATTTACCCATTTTGTTATCCTTATTATTAATTTTTTAAACCGTATATGAACTTTTTCTTGTATTTTTACAATTAAAGTTCAAAGATTTTACCTATAAAAACCTTAAATTTTGTTTTATTATTAACATTTTTTACTAATCTTACTAATCAAGAGTAAATAATATTTTTGATAAAATGTACAAAAATTTTATAGATGGAAAACAGTAAAATGGATATTAGAAAAGAGTATTTAGAGTTTTTTAAGAGTAAAGGGCACGAAGTAGTATCTTCAATGCCACTGGTTCCAGATGACCCAACTTTGATGTTTACAAATGCTGGAATGGTTCAATTTAAAGATATTTTCACAGGAAATATCCCTGCTCCAGAAAATAAAACAGCTACATCTTGTCAGCTTTGTATTAGAGCTGGGGGAAAGCATAATGATTTAGAAAATGTAGGTTATACAGCACGTCATCATACACTTTTTGAAATGCTTGGAAACTTCTCTTTTGGTGATTACTTCAAAGAAGAAGCTATTGCTTATGCTTGGGAATTTATTACTAAAAATATTGCTTTACCTAAAGAAAAACTTTGGGTTACAGTGCATGAAAGTGATGATGAAGCTTTCGAAATATGGACAAAACATATTGATTCTTCAAGAATTTTAAGATTTGGCGATAAAGATAATTTCTGGTCAATGGGAGATACAGGTGCTTGTGGTCCTTGTAGTGAAATTTTCTATGACCAAGGGGAAGAGCATTTTAACAGTCCTGAAGATAAAATGGGTGGAGATGGTGATAGATTTTTAGAAATTTGGAATCTTGTATTCATGCAATATGAAAGAACAAAAGAAGGTGAACTAATTCCTCTTCCAAAACCATCTATTGATACAGGAATGGGATTAGAGCGAGTTATTGCAATAAAAGAGGGAGTTTTAAATAACTTTGACTCTTCAAGCTTTAAACCAATAATTGAAACTTTAGAAAAAATTGCAAATAAAAAAGCTACAAAAGAGAATATTGGTTCTTATAGAGTTATTGCGGACCATTTAAGAGCAACTTCATTTATGTTATCTCAAGGAATACTTTTTGGAAATGAAGGACGACCTTATGTTTTAAGAAGAATTCTTAGACGTGCTATTAGACATGGTTATTTAATAGGTTTTAGAAAACCATTTATGGCACAACTTGTTGATACTTTGGTTAATATTATGGGTGGGCATTATGTTGAATTAAAAGATAATACAAACTATATAAAAGAGCAGCTAACTTTAGAAGAAGAGAGATTTTTCAAAACAATTTCTGCAGGAATTACACTATTTAATGATGAATTAGAAAATACAAAAGATATTTTTAGTGGAGAAATTGCATTTAAACTATACGATACTTATGGATTCCCACTTGATTTAACAGAAGATATGCTAAAAGACAAAGGTCTAAAAGTAGATTTAGATAAATTTGAAGAGCTTATGACAAATCAAAAAACTATGGCAAAAGCTGCTTGGAAAGGTAGTGGAGATAGTGCAAATGAAGGTGATTTTAAAGCTTTACTTGAAAAATATGGTTTAAATGAATTTGTTGGATATACAAACAATACTTATAACTCAAAAATTTTAGCTCTACTTGATGAAAATTTTAAAGAAGTAGAAAGTTTAGAAAATCAAATTGGTTGGGTACTTTTAGATAAAACTCCTTTTTATGCAACAAGTGGTGGACAAAATGGAGATATTGGAGCAATCGAGTTTGAAGGTAAAAATGCAGTAGTACTTGAAACTTCAAAATTCCATAATCTTAACTTATCAAAAGTAGATGTAAAAGAGGAAAAACTAAGCAGAAATCAAGATATTGAAGCTGTTGTTATAAATAGACATGAAATTGAAAAACATCATAGTGCTACTCACTTACTTCAAAGTGCATTAAGAATGGTTTTAGGAGATAGTGTTTCTCAAGCTGGTTCTTTCAATGATGCAAATAAACTAAGATTTGACTTTACATATCCAAAAGCAATGACAA
>JAGOHQ010000044.1 GCA_017996075.1 Aliarcobacter sp. | reverse complement strand
AAGACCATAAAAAAGCTGTACTAAATCCTACAAAAAACAAAGCACCTAAAGATAAATAAAAATTACTTTGAGCAAATGCCCAAATTATTATTGTAATCCCTTGAAAAATTAAAAGATACTGAAGATTCTCTTTTTTGATAATCTTATTTAAAAATAGTGGTCCAATCATAAGAGCAACTGCTCTTACAGCATTAGAAAGCCCAATAGCAAGAGGAACAGCTATAATCTCTTTATACTCATTTTTTGCCAAAATAGTAATCAAAGCATCATAACTAGTAAGTCCCACACTTGCATGTAAAAAAATCAGATGCAAAATAATTTTATTATTTTTAATATATCTTAAACCATCAATCATAAGTTCTAAGATTTTCTCTTCAACTTTTTTGTATTCTATATTTATTTTTATATTAAGAAAAACAAAAAAAGCTAGTACAAAAATAGCAACATCTATTAATATAGCAGCTTTTACTCCATATAAATTTACTATAAAACCACTAAGAGCCATTCCAACAGCATAAGTAAATGACCAAATTATTGATTGTATCTCATTTGCTGTTTGAAGATCTTTTCCAGTAGCAATTTTTGCTAAAAGTGACATTTCACTTGAAAAAAACATTGAAGCAGCACTCATTCGTATAAAAATAAAAACAAGAAGTAACCAAATTTGTGAAGCCGTTTCAATTAACAAAAAACAAGCAGTCATAGATAACTCTATAAAAAGTAAAGTTACCATAAGTGGTTTTATTCTTAATCTATCTATTAAACTTCCACTAAAAGGAGCTATTAAGATTGCTGGAATAAAATGCATAGCTGTAACAATTGCAATAGCAAATTCACTTGAACCAAACTCTACAACCATAGTATAAATTGCAACAGTAGAAAACCATGCACCAAAAGATGCAATAAAGTTCACCAAAGATAAACTTCTAATAATTGGTTTATCTCTTAAAAAATTAATATAATATTTCAAAAAAATCCTTAAAAAAATGAAAAAAAATTAGAACTCTAAAGTTCCT
Source organism: Aliarcobacter sp. (assembly GCA_017996075.1). Taxonomy (GTDB): domain Bacteria; phylum Campylobacterota; class Campylobacteria; order Campylobacterales; family Arcobacteraceae; genus Aliarcobacter. Next base: position 5,485 of record JAGOHQ010000044.1, on the reverse strand, counting down.
TCAATAGCAAAATTTGCTTTTGAATCAAGTTCTGCGTGAGATAAAACAGGAATAGAAAGACCAAACTTCTCATAAATTTCTGATACTCTTTTTCTTAAAACAGGATCAACAACCATTGCAACTTTTGAAAAACCTTTTTTCTCAATATCATCTAAAAGTTGTTTTGTTTTTGTTACAAGATTATTTATCTCTGCAATACTTAACATCAACTGACTTGCACCATGATGATCTTGAAGTTTTCCTATAAACTGTTGTTCAAGCTCTGGTTTAATAGTAACTATATGTAAAACTCCATCTGTATCTTTATATTTTTGAGTAATAAGTCTAAAAAGTTTTGCTCTTACATGCTCTAAGAGTATCTCTGGAGCTTTTGTAAACTCAGCAATATCTGCTATTGCTTCAATTATTGTAAGCATATCTATAATTGGAATTTTTTCATGAAGCAAATCTTTACAAACTTTTAACAAACTTCCATATGAAGCAACTTTCATAGCCTCTTCAACAACAATAGGGAAATCTTTTTTCAATCTCTCTACAATATCAACAACATCTTGTCTTGTAATAATATCTTCTGCATATTTTCTAATAATTTCTGATATATGAGTTGATATAATTGTTGGAGCATCTACAACTGTAAACCCTTTCATCAAAGCATCTTCTTTTAAATCTTTTGAAATCCAAACAGCATCTAGATTAAATACAGGCTCTTTTACTTTTATTCCATCAAGGTGTTCACTTGATAATCCACCCATTGCAAGAAGTTTATCTACTTCTATTCTTCCTTTTACTATTGGAATTCTTTTTAGATAAAATTGATACTCATTTGCTCCTAAAGTTGTATCATCAGAAATTCTTATTTGAGGTATTATAAATCCTAACTCAGAAGCTATATTTTTTCTTATCGCTTTTATTTTATCAAGAAGTTCTGAGTTACCTTGAACCAGTTGTAAAAGTCTAATTCCAAGTTTTAACTCTAAAACTTCAAGTTTCATTACAGTTTCTATACTTTGACTCTCGTCAGGAACAGCTGCTGCTCTTTTTTTCTCTTTTAAATCTTCTGGTTTTTCAATCTTTTTAGGAACTTGTGGTTTAAAAAATCTTGTAACAATATTATCCTCACCCTTATCAATCATAATAATAGTATAACCTAGAGCTGATATCATAAGTCCCATTGTCATTAAAATTCCTGTAGGGAAACCTGGAACTAATCCAAAAAGCATTAGACCAATACCAACTAAAATAAGAGATTTCGTATCTTTCATAAGTTGATTTACAGCTCTTGTTGCAAATCTCTCATCATCTGTATTTGATCTTGTTATTATAATAGCAGTTGCAGTTGATGTTAAAAGAGCTGGAATTTGTGCAACAAGTCCATCTCCAATAGTTAAAATTGTATATATACTTGCAGCTTCACTAGCTGGTAAATCGTGTTGAAAAATACCAACCAAAAGTCCACCAATAATATTTACTACTGTAATGATAATACCAGCAATTGCATCACCTTTTACAAACTTAGATGATCCATCCATTGCTCCGTAAAAATTTGCTTCTGTTATAAGTGATTTTCGTCTTTCTTGAGCCTCTTTATCATCAATAAACCCAGCATTTAAATCTGCATCAATAGCCATTTGTTTACCAGGCATAGAATCAAGTGTAAATCTTGCAGTTACCTCAGCAACCCTTGTAGCACCTTTTGTTACAACCATAAAGTTTATCAAAACTAAAATGATAAAAATAACAACTCCAATAACCATATTTCCACCAACAACAAACTCTCCAAAAGCTGAAATGATTGTACTTACAGCATCTGGTCCATTGTGTCCATCTGCTAAAATAGATCTTGTTGTTGCAATACTAAGAGCTAGTCTAAATATAACTAAAATTAACAAAATTGTAGGAAATGTTGTTAAATCTGCTGGCTTTTGAATATAAAGTGAAATTAATAAAATTAAAAAAGATAGTGCCAAAGATATAGATATGAAAAAGTCAATAGCAACTTGATTTAAAGGGATAATAATAATAGAAAGCATTGATAAAAACAATGCTACTGCTATTAAATCCCTAGAGAAAATATTTTTTAGACTAAACTTCATATACTAAAAAAACTAATTTATTTCAAAAAATTAGTTAAAGATAACTCAAATGTTCTATTTATTGTTGAATAAAGAGCTGTATAAGATATTTCAAGAGCCTTTAGCTCTGTAGCAACTTCAGTCAAATTTGAATTTCCAAGCTCTTTTTCAAGAATACTTAGTTGTGTAATTTTAGACTCAGCTCTCTCTTTTGATACTTCAAAAGTTTTATTTTTTGCTCCCAACTCTGAATGAGCGATAACAGCAGTATCGTAAGCTTTTGTAGATTCATCAATAGCTTTAGAAATACCAGCTCTTCTATCTTCATAAGTTAAAGTAGGATTTCCTGCACTATCAAGACCTCTTAAGCTACTAACTGCCTCATCTAACATATCAAACATATTTCTTCTTGCTTCAAATTTTGTACCATCTGTATTTGGCACAGTAGTTGTATATTCAGTTGCTGGAGCAACGGGAGGAGTAGCTGCTAATGTTTGAGTTGAACCATCCCAGTTTGTTTTTGTAAGTGTGTTTGCAACATTATCAAAAACCCACTCTTTTCCATCTTGGTCTGTAATTCTATCACCATCTTTAAAAGTTAATGTACCACCTTTTGAAGCACTATCGGCAACATAAAAGAAAGCATCTATACCATTTATTCCTCTTTCTCTGTAAGAGCCCTCATCAACTGCAACTTTTCTTAAATCTGCATCTCCATTGTATGTTACTTTTCCAGATGCATCCATAGAAAAAGGCTTCACAGAAGCATCGCTTCCTGCAAAAACATATTGACCTTCTGTTTGAGTATTTGCTAGATTAAATAAATTTTGTTTATAACCTTCAATAACTCCAGCAATTGCCTCAAGCCCTTCTATACTAGTTGTAGAAGTATTTGCTTTTATTAGCTCTTCTGCTTTTATCTTTTCCAAAAGAAGTTTAGCTTCTTTCATTGCAGTATCTGAAGTCTTATTTAAAACATCAGCTCTCTCTATTTGCTCTACAATTCCCTTTTGAGTTTTTATTTTATCTTCTGTATGAGTTAATCTTCCAAAAGTAACAGAATCGTCGCTTCCAAATTGAAGTTTACTTCCACCCATTTGAAAATTAAGTTTTGCTTGATAATTATCTAAATTTCCTAATCTATAAGTTGTAGAATTTAATGATATCATATTAACACCTTTCTTAAATTTGCAATAATATCATCAAAAGAGTATTTTTCAAGAGATCCTTGCGTAAGAAACTCTCTTGCCTTCTCTTTTTTTGCTATTGCATTATCTAGCTCAAGATCCATACCTTTTTTGTATGCACCAACTCTTATTAAAACTTCGTTCTCTTTTATTAGCGATAATACTCTTTTTAACTTTAAAAAATCATTATAATGCTCTTTTGTTACAACTTTATCTATTACCCTTGAAGCTGATTTTAATATATTTATTGGTGGATAAAAACCCTGTTCTGTTAAATCTCTTGTTAAAACTATATGTCCATCAAGTATAGATCTACTTTGGTCTGCAATTGGGTCATTTAAATCATCACCATCAACTAAAACTGTAAAAAATGCTGTAATAGAGCCTTTTTTACTATTTCCAGCTCTTTCCATAAGTTGTGGCAAAAGTGCAAAAACTGATGGTGGATATCCTCTACTTACTGGTGGTTCTCCCGTGCTTAAACCTATTTCTCTTTGAGCCATTGCAAATCTAGTAACACTATCCATCATAAGAAGTACATCATAACCCTTATCTCTAAAGTATTCGGCTATAGTCATAGCTGTAAAAGCAGCATATTTTCTCATTAGTGGTGATTCATCTGAAGTTGCAGTCACAATTACAGTATTTTCTAAATTATTATTTAAGTTGTAGTGAATAAATTCAGGTATCTCTCTTCCTCTTTCTCCAACAAGTGCAATTACTTTAATAGTTGCTTCACATCCTTGAACTATCATTCCCATAAGAGTTGATTTTCCAACTCCACTTCCAGCAAAAATACCTACTTTTTGCCCTTTCCCACATGTAAGCATTGAGTCAATAGCTTTTACACCTGTTGCAAATTTTTTATCAATAATTCCTCTATCAAGTGGTGACATACTCTCTTTATTTATAGGAGCATTTGTATCTAAATCTCTTATTTTTCCCAAATCATCAATAGGATCTCCTAGGGCATTTACAACTCTTCCTAAAAGTCCATTTCCACACTTTACAGTAAGCCCGTCTCTTTGTAAAAATACCTTATCATTTATCTTAAAACCATCAATAAATGAAAATGGAACTATCACAAATAAGCCATCTTTTAAAACAGTAACCATTCCTAAAACTGTATATAGTTTTTGTGCTGATTCAATTCTTACAATATCTCCAACAGCAACATCTAATCCAACCGCACTTAAAGTAACAGCAGAGATATTTACAACTCTTCCAAAAGCTATATCTAGGTTATTTGAATCTATACTATTTATAATGTCATCTATATTCATGGATTTATTCCGTTACACATATTTTTATAAAAATTCTCTTCAATCTTTACATTTTTACACTTTTGCAAATATATCTCTTTTTGCTCTTTTTGCCCTAAATTATCATATAAAGTTAAAATATCATAGTAAAGTTTTACCTCAACATCTGGTTTTATATTTTTAGCATGTTGTAAAGCTTGTATAAGATAGTTTACTGCATCTTGAAAATTATTTTGTTTTTTTAATAATCTTGATAATTCACTCTCCACAAAAGGGGAATAAACAAAAGCTTTAAACTCATTTTGCTTATTATTTAAAGCATTTAAAATCTTAAATGCCTCTTCTTCTTTGCCCTCTTTTATTAAATATAGATAAAAGTCATAATAAAAATCAATAATTATTGGTTTTTCTAAATTTGCCTCTATTAAATAGCTATTCTCTAAACTATTTTTAAAAAATCTATCTAAGTTTCCCGAATTATTATCAATTTTTAAAATCTGATATTTATACAAAAACTCCTCTTTTAACATCTCTTTATCTTTTGATTTTTCTATTTTTGATGAGTAAAACAAAGCATCATCTATCTCCTCAACATCAAGAGCCATAGCTTCTAAAATCAAATAAACATCTAAATCTTTTGTATCTTTAAATATATTTTTAAATTGTTTATAATTTTCAATAGATGGAACTTCTCTAATGCAGTTAATAAACTCATCTTTTAAACTATCATCATCAATTACATCTTTAAAAATATCTGTTTTTAAATCTTTTAAAATAACACTTAATTTAATACAATCTTTCTCTTTCAAATACTCTTTTATAAGCCCTAAATGTGATATATCTAAAAGTTCATCAACATTTTCATATCCAAATCTTTTTAATACATCTTTTGGAATATCTTGATAAATTTTTTTCATTTTTATTACATCTTCATATTTTTTGTTAAAATTATTATTAATCAACT
>JAGOHQ010000043.1 GCA_017996075.1 Aliarcobacter sp. | reverse complement strand
TTTGTGTAAGTTTTAATGAGTTTGTATAGTGAGAATATGAGCTATCTCTTACAGTATGGTTAAAACTAGAATTTCCACTATCTTTTAAATCACCACTATTATTTCTTCCAATAGTTCCTCTATAATCTAAAGATGGTAGCCATTCAGATTTTGCAATATTTAAATCTTCTCTAGTTTCATTTAAATTTTTAAGCCTCTATTGAACTACTGGATTTGTCTCTAAAACTTCATTTAAAGTCTCTTTTAAAGTTAAAGCATTTGCATTTATAGAAAATAAGCAAGTAGCTGTAACCATACTTAAAATAACTTTTTTAACATTCATTACTATCTCCCCTAATTTTTTTATATTTCAAAAATAGTCAAAATTGTAGCAAAAATAGGTTATATTTTTACTTAAAGTATCTAAAAATATTATTTTATAATAATATATTTTTTTTATTATCTTTTTTAAAAGATTTATAAATATTAATACTAAACTTAAATCTAATTTCAACTTCGCTACAATATATCTAACATTTTTACCAAAGGATTTTTTATAAAAACTTTTCAAAACTTAAAACTAAATGAAAACATTTTAAAAGCAGTTGATGATTTGGGATACACAAGCCCAACTGCTATTCAAGAAAAAGCAATTCCTGTTGCATTGAGCAAAAGAGATATTATAGGAGTTGCAAAGAGTGGAACAGGAAAAAGTTGTGCATTTTTACTTCCTATTTTAGAAGATATAGTAAATGAAAAAAATAGCGAAATAACAAACGAGAAAAAACAAAATAGCGTTTTAAGAGCTTTAATCTTAGTTCCAACAAGAGAGTTAGCAAAACAAATAGCAAATGCAGTTGATGATTATTCAAAATATATTGATATTAAAAAAGTTGCTATTTTTGGTGGGATTTCAATAAAAGACCAAGAAAAAAAACTAAATGCTGGAGTTGATATTGCTGTTGCTACAACGGGTAGATTACTTGAACATATAAAAAACAATACAATAAATCTTTCAAGTGTGCAAAGAGTTGTAATTGATGAGCTTGATACAATGCTTGATATGGGATTTTTAGAAGAAGTTGAACAAATTTTGCCACATATTGGAAAAAATAGACAAATTTCAATGTTTAGTGCAACAATAAATTCAACAGTAAAAAAACTTGCAAAAGAGTTTTTAAAAGATCCTGTTGTAATTGAAGTTACAAATCAAAGAGATCATGTTGAAAAAATTGAACATCAAATAGTTCTTGTGGATGAAGATAAAAAAAGCGAACTTTTATCATATTTAATAGGTTCAAGAAATATATCTCAAGCATTAGTTTTTGTAAATAGAAAACTAGAAGCCGATGATTTAGTAAAAAATCTAAACCTTGATGGATTAAAAGCATCTTGTATTCACGGAGATGTAAGACAAAGTTCAAGAGCATTGGCTTTGAGAAAATTTAAAGAAAAAGAACTTAGAGTTTTAGTTTGTACGGATATTGCAGCAAGAGGAATTGATATTGAAAATCTTCCTTGTGTAATAAATTTTGCTCTACCTGAGACAATAAATGACTTCACGCATAGAGTTGGAAGAACTGCAAGAGCTGGAAATGATGGAGTTGCTATAACACTTTTAAGTGTAAGAGATTATAAACTTATGGCAGAAATAGAAAAAGAGTTATTACTTAAAATTCCTAGAGTTGAACTTGAAGGATTTACTACAAAAGAGAAAAAACCACGAACAAAAATAAGAGAAAAAAAATCTATAAAAGATAAAAAATTTGATTCAAAACAAAGAGAAAGTAAAGATAAAACAAAAAGTAAAAAACCAAATAAGACTAAATTTAGAAAAACAACAAAGAGAGGATAAAAATGCAAAATAAAAATATCAAAACATTAAAAGAGTTAGCAAAAAAAGGTGGTCTTGCTACATTTTTGATTTTAGGATTAAATGCTTGCAATGATAACTCAAACCAAAATAACCAAGGAAGTGGAACTTTTACAAATGCTAGTCAACAAGAGGGAGCTTTTGTTGTTGTAGAAAAGGCTAGTGATGGAAGCTACAAAATAGCAGATGAGTTTCCAGCAGCAAAAACTACAATAGTTCTTAGAAATCCAGATGGAACTGAAAGAATTTTGTCACAAGAAGAGATTGATAAACTTGTTAAAGAAGAAGAGAAGAAAATAGATGCTGGAACATCAGCTCTTACAAACCCAGAAATGAGTAGTGGGGGAATGGGACTTGGTGGAGTATTATTATCTTCAATAGCAGGAGCAATGATAGGTTCTTGGCTTGGAAACAAACTATTTAATAATCAAAACTTCCAAAATCAAAAAGCAGCTCAATACAAATCTCCACAAACTTATAGTAAATCTCAAAGCTCATTTAATAAACCATCAAGTACGGCTGGAGCTGGAAAACAAAGTGGTTTTTTTGGTGGAAACAATCAAAATTCAAGCCAAAGCAATAATACTACTAAATCTACAACTCAAAGCACAGGAGGTTGATATGAAATTAGAAAAATTAGAAGCACTAACACCTGAATATTTAGAAAGTATTGGCTTTACTTGGCACACAGATAGTGATGAGAGTTCATATATTTCTGATAGCTTAGTTGTAATATCTGAAAATGAAGCAAATGCTTATTATGAAGCAACAAATGAACTTTATGATATGGTGACTGAAGCTGCTCAATTTGTAATAGATAATGAACTTTTTCACGAACTAAATATACCTTTTAACCTAGTAGAACTTGTAAAAGAGTCTTGGGAAAATGATGTTCATTGGCATTTATATTCAAGATTTGATTTAGCTGGTGGTGTGAACGGTAAACCAATTAAATTAATTGAATTTAATGCAGATACACCTACTTCAGTTTTTGAAACTGCAATTATCCAGTGGGCAATGCTAAAACAAAATGGTTTAGATGAAGCAGCTCAGTTTAATAATCTTTATGATGCTTTAAAAGATAATTTCAAAAGAATAATAACACTAAATAGTGATATAGAAAAATTTGATGAATATTACTCACAACTTGGTTGGAAAATACTATTTTCTAGTATTTCAACTTCAAGTGAAGATATAAATACTACAAAACTTTTAGAACATATTGCACAAGAAGCTGGATTTAATACGGATTTTGAATTCATTGAAAATGTATCATTCAGCGATGATGGTATTTTCAAAAATGATGAGCTTTTTGAGTTTTGGTTTAAACTAATTCCTTGGGAAAATATTGGAATTGAAGAGAGTGATTTAGCTTTACTTTTAACTGAAATAATAAAAGAAAAAAAAGCGATTATCTTTAATCCTGCTTATACATTAATCTTCCAATCAAAAGCATTTATGAAAATTTTATGGGATTTATATCCAAATCATCCACTTTTGCTTGAAACATCTTTTGAGCCACTAAAAGGTAAAAAGTATGTAGAAAAAAGAGCCTTTGGAAGAGAGGGTGCAAATGTAAAAATTATAAATCCAGATGGTTCAATAGATATAGAAACTAATGGTGATTATGAAGGTCATAAACCAATTTATCAAGAGTACGTAGAGTTTCCAAAAGATGAAAATGGTGAGTTTTATCAAGCTGGAGTTTTCTACTCGTATGAAGCTTGTGCATTAGGATTTAGAAGAGGTGGAAAGATATTAAATAATATGTCAAAATTTGTTGGACATATTATTAAATAAAAGCGGGGAGTTTAAAAACTCTCCCACTCATCTACATTTGTTTTAGTATCTTCTACTTTTTTATTTTCTACTTTTTTTACTTTATGTTCTGTATTATTTATAGTTGCAGAACTATCTTTTTTACTATTTTTAAACATTTTTGCGAAATCATCTTCAACACTATTTTTACCAGAAAACTCTTTTGAATTCGCATTTTCAAGTATTTTTTTAGCCATAGAAGAAGCTTCTGCTGCAATATCGCTAGCAACTCTAGCAATATTTGCATTCTCTTGAGTTTGTTTATCTAAAGATGAAACTGCATCATTTATCTGCTCAACTCCTTTTTGTTGCTCTTTTGACGAGCTTGTTATATCTTGTATCAAAGAAATAGTTTGATTTATAGAGCTATTTAACCCTTTATAACCTTCTATCATACTGCTTGCTATTTGCTTTCCATCATTTGCTTTTGATGTAGCACTTTCAACTATATTTTTAATCTCTTTTGCTGCTTCTGCACTTCTACTTGCAAGATTTCTTACCTCTTGAGCAACAACAGCAAATCCTTTTCCAGCTTCACCTGCAGTTGCAGCTTCAACAGCAGCATTTAGTGAAAGAATATTTGTTTGGAAAGCTATTTGATCAATTACTGAAATTGCTTCATTTACTAAATTTACTTGAACATTGATCTCATCCATAGATAAAACAGTTTTATTTGCCAATTCTTGTCCCAAAGATGAAGCATTTGTAACATCTTTTGCAATATTTGACATTTCACTTATTTTATTATTTGAGTTAGCAATACTACTTGTAACCTCTTCTAAAGCAGCAGCTGTCTCTTCTAATCTTGCTGCTGCATCATTTGAACTATTGTTTAATTTATCAACATTTTCCAACAATTCATTTGAAGATTTATCCAAAATAAGACCATTTAGCTTATCTTTTTTAAGCATATCATTAATAGCGCTTCTTAGTTGATTTATGTTATTTATTAAAGCTTCAAAAACTCCACCTTTTTCAATTCCATCTAGCTTTAACTCTTCTCTATAGTTATATTTTACGTACTCTTCTAAGATATTGTTTACTTTTATAAAGTTTTGTTTTGTAGAGCTTATCATATCGTTAATATTATTTTTTAATGTAGTTAAAATCTCATCTGAAGTATCCTCTTTTATCAACTGACTATAATATCCATGCTTAACTCTATTAACAACAACAAAAACATCATCTATAAGTTTTTTATCTTCCAAAGTTCTATTTTCTATAAGTTTTATATTTTCATTTACTACTTTTGCCATAGCTCCAAATTCATCACTATTTTGGATATCTATATACTCAACTTTAGAGTTATGTTTATTCATATATTCAAAAAATGATGTAAGACCATTTTTAAATTTATTTAATGATTGAATTATATCTCTTGATAGAAGCAATAAAGATAAAATAACTATTAAAACAAGAACTAAAGATTCAATAATTATAATATTTTTCAAAGCTTTCATCTGTTTGCTATAAAGTTCTGATTGAAGTGTGTAGTCTTCCTCTTTCTCTTTTATAAGCTTAGAGAAATTTTCCCTACTTTTATTTGCTAGTGGTGTTGCATCTTTTTTATAGGCTTGATACATTGCAGCTAAAATTTCTGGAGTTCTCTCAACAGTTTGTAGAGATTTCATCTTTTTATATCCATCTTCTATAAAATCCAGTACTGTTTTTTTTACTTCCAAAACAACATTTTTTTCAGCTTCATTTTGAGAAGTTTGAAGTAAACCATCGAAAGATTTTATGATATTTTCTCTACTTTTTTCTAGATTTTTTATATTATTATCATAAGAATTTCCAAGCATAATATCTCTTGAATTTCTAGCCACAAAGTTTAACTCTTTTTCAACTTCCAAAACATAAAATTTACCAGCAACTGCCCTATCTTTAAATATATTAAAGTTCTTTTCTGTGTTTAAAAGATTATTAAACTTTAAAAGCCCTGTAATTAAAATTGTAACAAAAATAACGACAGCAAACAGCATCATTTTTTTAGCAATCGTAAAATTTAACCCATTCATTATATCTCTCCCCCTTATATTTTAATGAAAAACTAATATAACATAATTAAATAATTAAACTATAACAAATAATATAATTTTAGATATTGCTTAGTAAAAAATGATACAATATTACTCAAAAATTATACAAAAGATGAAATATGACAAAAGAAGAGTATGAAAAAAATATAGAAAAATTAATATCTTGGGCAAAGGCTTATTATGTTGATGATGAACCAATAGCAAGCGATGAAGAGTACGATAAGTTAGCAAGAGAGTGTTTAGAATTTGAAAATAATAACAAAAATTTAATAAATCCAAATTCACCAAATAGAAGAGTTGGTGGAGCTATTTTAAAAGGATTTAAAAAAGCAAATCATTTAAGTCGTATGTGGTCTCAAGAAGATGTTTTTAATGACAAAGAGCTTGAGGATTGGATAAAAAGAGCTTCTAAAGTTGGTGAAAATTTAGAGTTTTTTTGTCAGCCAAAATTTGATGGTGCCTCTTTAAATCTTATTTATGAAAATGGTATTTTAAAACAAGCAATTACTAGAGGTGATGGAGAAGTTGGTGAAGATGTTACACAAAATGCAATGACAATACAATCTATACCTTTAGAAATTAGTGAAAAATCACTTATTGAAATAAGAGGTGAAGTTGTAATAAAAAAAAGTGATTTCGAAACTATAAATATTGAAAGATTAAAAAAGAGTGAAGCAACTTTTGCAAATCCAAGAAATGCAGCAGCTGGAAGTTTAAGACAACTTGACTCTTCTATTACTTCAAAAAGAAAGCTCTTTTTTAATGCTTGGGGAGTTGGTCAAAATAGTTTAAATTTTGAAAAAACATCT
>JAGOHQ010000042.1 GCA_017996075.1 Aliarcobacter sp. | reverse complement strand
ATGGAAGGTCCATATTTAGAGACTAATGAAGAGATTATAAAAGCTTTTAGACCAAAAAAATAGTTTTTATAAAATATTTAGACTAATATAGTATAAAAAATACTATATTTTAAGTCTTTATATAATTACTCATTCCTTAAAACATCAATAACATCTATTTTTGTCGCTCTGCTAGCTGGATAAAAAGATGATAATAATACAATAACAATAGAGCCTACAACAATAGATATAAAATCTGTGACAGCTAAATCTAAAGGTAATTTAGCACTTCCATAAACATCAGCTGGTAAGCTTACTATATCAAAAGTATCAAGTAAAAAATAGCCAATAAAGCCTAAAATAATACCTAAAATAATACCACCAAAACCAATAGCCATACCAACTTTGAGGAAAATAGATTTTATCTCTTTTGAGCTAGCACCCATTGATAAAAGAAGTGCTATCTCTTTTCTTCTACTCATTACAGTCATAAGTAAAGATGAAATTATATTTAATGAAGCAACTAAAATAATCAACATTAATACTATAAAAAGAGCCGTTTTTTCCATCTTCATAGCAGCAAAAAAGTTTCCATTTTGTTGCCACCAACCAACAACACCAACTCTTTTATCTTGTAAAAAAGTTCTTAGTTTTTCAATATCAACAAAAGCATCGTCCGAATGTACATGAATACCATCGTAAGAACCAATATCTTTTTGAAGAAGAGTTTGCAAAGCTTCAATAGTTGTGTACATATAGGCCTTATCGTATGCACTAAGACCAGAGTTAAATGATGAGATATAGTCAAACCTTTTCATTTTTGGCATAAGCGAAAAACCAGCTGGATTTAACTCTGTAAAATATAGCGTTAATTTACTATTTTGAGTAAGAAGAAGTTTGTCGCTTATTCCAACACCTGTTATTATGTCAAATTTACTAAAATTAAAATCTCTTAAAGCCTCTTTGAAAATAGGGTTAATTTTTGCCTCTTTTTCTGGAATTACTCCAAAAATCATTCCACCACTCATATTGTTTGCATTTTGAACAATGGCTTGAGTTGATATAAATGGAGAAAATTTAAGATCTTTGAAATTCGCTTCAAGATCTAAGAGTAAATCTTCATTTACACTATTTGCACTTTTTGAGTAGATAGTTAGTGGATAGTTCATAGTAAAAAGTTTTCTTTCAAACTCTTTTGCTGTCCCATTCATAATTGCCATTGATAATATTAGTACCATAACTCCAATAGCAACTCCAATAAAAGCTAAAATAGCACTAATAGAGATAAATGGATTTTTTTTATCAAACTTTAGATACTTTTTAACTATAAAATTTATTAATTCTTTATTCAAATTAAATTCCTGCTACCAAGCCTCTTTTGGGACCACTTTTCCCACAACACTGTTTATATTTTAATCCACTTCCACAAGGACAAACTTCATTTCGAGATATCTTTTTTTCACTACTTTTTACAGCTTCTTGCGCAAGATTTGTAGTTATATGCTCATTTGACTTTTCCATAGTTTCTTTTATTTTTTCTAGAGCTTCACTCTCTTCTTTACTTTGAAGTTGGATTGTAAAAAGAATTTTTATAATTTCTAGTTTAATATTTGAAACCAAATCTATAAACATATTATAAGACTCTTTTTTATACTCAACTAATGGATCTTTTTGGTTATATCCTCTAAGCCCAATTCCAGTTTTTAAAGTATCCATAGAATATAGATGCTCTCTATAGGCATTGTCTAAAATTTGAAGATATAAAATTCTTTCAATTTCAGCTTTTTGCTTATCTCCTGCTTGGCTCATTTTTTGTTCATAAACATCTTTTAAGATTTGTACTAATCTATTTTCTAAAGCTTCGTAATCTTCACTTTTGATATCTTCAACTTTTACTATAAAATGAAGTTCTTCTTTAAGTTTTGCTATTAGTTGTTCATAATCAAACTCATCTTCATTTAATAATTGAGTAATATGTAATTCAGACAAAAGATTTTGAACATATTCAACTCTATTTTCATCTATTTTAGAAGTTATGTCATAATCCTCTTTTAGAAGATCATTTCTAAATGCATAAATTACTTTTCTTTGCTCATTTGCAACATCATCATACTCTAAAAGATGTTTTCTACTTTCAAAGTGCATAGCTTCAACTTTCTTTTGAGAGTTTTCAACAGCTCTTGTAACCATTTTTGATTCAATAAACTCTCCTTCTTTTATTCCTAATCTTTCCATAATAGATTTTATTCTATCACTTCCAAATATTCTTAAAAGATTATCTTCTAAACTTAAATAAAATTGAGACTCTCCAACATCACCTTGTCTTCCACTTCTTCCTCGAAGTTGGTTATCAATTCTTCTACTTTCGTGTCTTTCTGTTCCAATAATTGCTAATCCACCAAGAGCTAATATTTCAGGTGTTAATTTAATATCAACACCCCTTCCAGCCATATTTGTAGCAATAGTAACAGCACCTTTCTGACCAGCATCAGCAATTATTTTTCCCTCTTTCTCGTGTTGTTTTGCATTTAAAACGGTATGAGGAATTTTTTTATCTGATAAAATTTTATGAAGTTTTTCACTCTTTTCAATACTTGCAGTTCCCACAAGTACAGGTTGTCCTTTTTCGTGATAATATTTTATTTTTTCACAAACTGCCTCAAACTTCTCTCTTTCACTTTTATAGATTAAATCACTTTTATCAACTCTTTTAACAGCTACATTTGTAGGAATTGATACAACATCAAGATTGTAAATTTGTGCAAATTCTGTTGCCTCTGTTTGAGCTGTTCCTGTCATTCCTGAAAGTTTTTTATACATTCTAAAATAGTTTTGATATGTTGTATCTGCTAAAGTTTGACTCTCATCTTGAATAGCAACATTTTCTTTTGCTTCAAGTGCTTGATGAAGTCCTTCACTAAATCTTCTTCCTTCACTAAGTCTTCCTGTAAACTCATCTACAATAATAATTTGATCATCTTTTACAACATAATCAACATCTTTTTGAAAAATATAGTTTGCTTTAAGTGCTTGATCAAGAGAGTGTGATAGCATAGCATTTTCAATAGAGTAAAGATTTTCAACTCCAAAAAGCTCTTCGGCTTTTATATGTCCATCTTCTGTTAAACTTACAGCTCTATTTTTCTCATCTACAATAAAATGTCCAGTTGTAGTTGGCTTTTCACTAGCATTTTTTGGTTCTATTAATTCTCCACGAACTAATTTTAATGCTATCTCATTTGCTTTTACATAGTTTGAATTTTTGTGATTTGTTGGACCACTAATAATTAAAGGAGTTCTAGCTTCATCTATTAAAATAGAGTCAACTTCATCTACAATTACAAAGTGATGACCTCTTTGAACTTTCTCTTTTAAATCATAAACCATATTATCTCTTAAAAAATCAAAACCATAAGAACTATTTGTTCCATAAGTAATATCACAAGAATATTGCTCTCTTCGTGTATCATCATCTCTTACAGCATCACTTAAAGCTCCAACGCTATATCCTAAAAACTCATATAGTGGTTTTAGCTCATTTGCATCTCTAGAGGCTAGATAATCATTTACAGTTACAACATGTACACCTTTTCCGCTTAATGCATTTAAACAAACGGCAATAGCACCAACAAGAGTTTTTCCTTCTCCTGTTTTCATTTCTGCTATATTTCCATCATTTAAAACCATAGCACCAATTAACTGTACATCGTAAGGTCTAAGACCTAAACTTCTAACACTAGCTTCTCTTGTTATTGCAAAAACATCTTTTAAAACACTATCCAATGATTTTTCATCGTTTTGTACTTCTTTTTTAAACTCATTAAATTTGGCTTTAAGCTCATCATCGCTTAGCTTTGAGTATATTGCTTCCAAATTTGTTATTTCGTTTGCTATATTTTTATATTTTTTTACAACTCTATCATTTCTTGTACCAAAAACTTTTGAAAAAACATTTAACATAAAATTAGTTCCTTTTCGTTATAATGAAGCAATGATTATATATAAAAAAAGGTTAAAAAATGTTTTATAAGCTTATCTTTACTCTGTTTATTTTTTCAAGCTTCAGTTTTTCTTCAAGTGATATTCAAAATCTGAAAAGTTTTCAATCAAAATTTACTCAAACTATTACATCAAGTTCAAGTGATATCATAACTTACCAAGGTGAAGTTTTTATAAAAAATAGTGGACAAATTTTGTGGAAATATAAAACTCCAGTCGTTAAAAATGTTTATATTGACAATAATATGGCAATAGTTGATGAACCAGAGTTAGAGCAAGCTATTTTTACAACTCTTGAAAATGAGATAAATATATTAAAGCTTTTAAAAGAGGCTAAGAAAATTGATAATAATAACTATGTTTCAACAATAGATGGTACAAAATATCAAATTTCTATGAGTAGTAATAGAATAAAAAAAATAACTTATAAAGATACTCTTGATAATAATGTCGAGATAATTTTCTCAAATTCAATTCAGGATGAACCAATTGATGATAATATTTTTGTATTTGTAGCTCCTAGTAATTATGATTTAATAAGAAAATAGGTACAATTTCGACCAAAGGTAGATAGACAATAGCTTGATTTCAAGAGGAAAGTCCGTGCTGCAGTGAAGCAAGGTTCCATCTAACGGATGGCTAGAGTAATCTAAGGGATAGTGCAACAGAAAGTATACAGCCAATTTTTTTGGTGATGGTGAAACGGTAGAGTAAGAGCCTACCAGTGTTTTGAGTAATCTTAACAGCTTTGTAAACCCAACTTGTAGTAAGAAGACATGGTATTTAGCTTCACATTTTTCGTCTTCGCAGGAGTATTAAAGTGATTTAATACCTAGATAAATTATTGTCAAATACAAAACACGGCTTACAATCTACCTTTTTCTAAAATATAATCAAAATTAATTAAAATTAAACCAAAAATTATAATTCTTTTAGAAGCTATTGGTTCTTTTTGGAATGATAACTTAAATAAAGACACATTTATTCCAAGCTTTAAACTGCTGAGAATTCATCTCAACTTTTAAAAACTATATACTATTTGCAATTTTTTTAACTACTTCAAAAACATTTTCAACAGATTTCTTATATACAAACTCTTTTTTTGAGTGAGGAAATTTTATAGTTGGACCAATAGAAGCTATTTTTAAATCTGGAAATTTATCTTTGAAAATAGCACACTCCAATCCAGCATGAATAGCTTCTAAAGATGCATTTGTATTAAAAGTTTTGTAAATATTAAAAACTTTTGATGTGAAATCATTTATATCAGGACTCCAAGCTGGATATTTTCCATAAGTTTCTACACTAAAATTGTTATTTATTAACTCTTTTTTTGTTTTCTCTTTTAACTCTTTTAGGTTCTCATTGTTCATAGATCTAGCACTAAATTCAATAACAATTTCATCTATATTTGTCTTAATTAATGCTAGATTTATAGAGTCTTGAACTACATTTAACTCTTTATTAAAATCTCTTACACCATTTTCAAAGTTGTATAAAAAATTAATAATTTCATCATCATAAATATTTAAATGTTCGGATTTTGTATTGATTCTTTCTATTTTCATATTATCATGAGTTTTTTGTGGTGTCTTTTTTGAAGCAATTATAGCTTTTACATTTGCAGGAATTGAGTTTATTCTCTCACCTCCATTTATATCCAATAGTTTTCCTTCACACTCTTTTATAGCTTTTACAATTAGTTTTATAGCATTTGGAATATTTTTATCTATATCAACACCACTGTGTCCACCTTGCAGATTTGTTATAGAAATCTCATATAAATCTAAATTTTCAATGTTTGGAACTATTTTTTTGTTTGAGTTTTTAGCAATAATATCAACTCCACCTGCACAACCAATACAAATTTTACCTTCTTCTTCACTATCAAGATTTAGCATATATTTAGAATTTATAGGAAGATTTAAAGCATTTGCACCTATAAGTCCTATCTCTTCATCACTTGTAAATAAAAATTCACCATCAAAATTTTCATACATTAAAGCTATCATATATGAGCAACCAATTCCATTATCAGCTCCCAAAGTTGAATCTATTGCTTTTAAAGTTGTATCATCTTCAATAATTTGAGGTATACAAAAATCATTTAAACAAACAATATCATAGTGAGATTGGAATACTATATTTGAATTTGAGTTCTCTTTTTTACACAAAATATTATTGGCTTCATCAACTAGACAAGCATATTCTAGTTTTTTAGATATTTCTTTCATATATTCTATAAATGCTTTATGATTTCCACTACATCTTTGAATTTTTGTAATCTCTTTAAATATTTCTAAAACTGTTGGCATATTTTTCTCTCTTTTATAAAACTTGAAAAAAAGCAATTTTAAGAAAAAAGTATATTTGCTTTTTTACAAAATTATGTCTTAAATAAAAAAAGGGCTTTAAGCCCTTTTTATCTACTCAATATTTTTTAAATCTCTATTTTTGTAAGCTAAAATAATTGCAGCAAAAGCAGTTGCAACAGTTAAATAAGCCCACATAGGAATTGGCACAGGATCACCTGTTGCATAAGAGTGCATTCCAGATAAGTAGAAGTTTACTCCTAGATAAGTCATCATAATAG
>JAGOHQ010000041.1 GCA_017996075.1 Aliarcobacter sp. | reverse complement strand
ACTTTTTTCTTTAAAAAACTGATTATCTAGCCACTCATTTACATCTTTGGCTTCTTGTTCTGAAAAATATATAACACCTTTTTTTGCTCATCTATTGAACATATGAGCTATTGTTGCTGGCATAACTTTTGTTATTCCATCCAAATAAAACTCTAATGCTTTACCTTTTTTATAGGCTAAAATTCCAAATGTACCTGCTAACATTGTTAATTTTATTGCAGATTTATATATAACTAATAGCGCAAGTAAAAATATAGTTAAAATTGGTATATTAAATGTCAATGTTGCAACAAAAAAAGTTTTAATTAATGAAAAATTTGCATATATAATAAACGATATAAATAATATAACAATAAAAAAAATCTTTAAAACTTTAACTCTTCTCATTTAATACCTTTAAAACATAAACAACAGTATAGATATCACCAGCCCTAATGATACCAACGTAACAGATTTTGTCATGTTATCAACTATATTAACAAACCCATTACTACCCTGAACTTTCTCAGCCATAATAATATAACCTATAGTTACACCATTAACATCAACTACTTCTTTATATGTTTTAAAGTAAACATCATTTACAAGATAACCATTATTTTTCAACTCTTTTATCTCTTCTTGCCCACCTTCTGCGACATTTGATACTAAAGAGCTATCATATTTTTGTTCTTCAACTCTTAAGCCATCAACTACTAATCTATATCTTCGATTTTTTAAATCATCAGATAAATTATTCATCATTTTTTCTTGTAACAAAAATAAAAATATAGTTTGTTTACTTCTTTCAATATCATTTTTAAGAGAAATAATATTCTCCTTAATCTCAACAACTCCAACAACACTACTATCTATTATAATGGGAAAGAGATAAACAATATTTGGCCCATCCCCAAGAACTTCAAATCCGAAAGATGAAGTTTTTCTACTAATTACCGTATTAACAATATTTTTATATTGATTTATTTGATTAGTTATTGAATAAAAAGATAAAGTTATTTGACCAAATCCCATTTCAGATAAATTTTTATTATAATTTTCTAAAATAGAATCAATAACTAATTTATTATTTAAATTATCTTTAAAGGTATCATTTGTTTGTAAACCTAAAATAATCCTTTTATATTCATTCTTTTTATCTTCTATTTTATCTTCCAAATTATTTATATAAGTACTAGACATATTTATATAAACTTCTTTAGCTATGCTTGTTGTCATATTTGAAAGTAGGTACATAGAAACTGATATACCAATGATAGATAAAACAGTTAAGGTTGTAAACCATAAACCTTTTTTCTTTTTTAAATTACTAAAAAAGTATTGTAGAGCTTTAATGAAACTAAACAATTAACCCCTTTATCAAAAGATAAAACAATTTTATCTTTTTTTATCTTATTTTATGATTATATTAATATAAATAATTATCTTAAAAGTTGAAGTATCAATTCTCACTCAATGCATTTTTCCTAATATCTTTAAGAGGCTTAAGAATATATTCTAAAACAGTTTTTTTACCAGTTAGAATATTTACATTTGCAACCATACCTGGCAAAATAGGGAGTTCTTCTCCAAAACTATTAACATCTGCATTGATTTTTGCAATGTAGTAAATAGAGCCATTTTTATCTTCAAAACTATCAGGTGATATTGAAATCAATTTTCCATTCAATAAACCATATCTTGAAAAATCATAAGCTGTTATCTCAATTGAAACATCTTGTCCTTCCCAAATAAATGCTCTATCTGAGCTTTTAATCTTAGCTTCAATTGTTAAATTGTCTTCTATTGGAGTGATCTCTGCTAGTTTATCTCCTGGTTTTACTATTCCGCCTTCTGTATAAAAATAGAGTTTATTTATTATCCCATTTACAGGTGATATTACAGATTTTCTTTGTTCTCTATCTGCATTTGCTTTATTTTTTTCTACAAGTTTATTTATTTCGGTTTTAACTTCAGTGTATTTACTTAGCAGTTTACTTTTATTTTCAGATTCAGCTGAAGCTATTTTTTTTCTAGCTTCTTCAAGCTCTTCTTGTAATATAGGAATACTATTTCTAGTCTCTTCAATTTGTGTTACAATACTCTGTTTTTTTGATAATTCCGCTATATACTCTTTTCTTGAGGCTACTTTTTTATTTAATAGTTCATCTAATATTTTCATATTTTCCATAGCTAAATTTAATTCAATACTAAGATTATTGAATCTAATTTTTGTCTCTCTTAATTTATAATCTTTTTGATTAAATTGATCACGAGCAATTTCAATCTTCCTTTGATTGTTTTCTAAATCTTCATAAAAGATTTTCGTTTCATTTTCTACAATTTCAGGAATTTTTTGTTTTAACTCTTCTGGGAAATCAACAACAGTTTTATTTTCTATTAACGCATCTAATCTTATTAAAATTGCTTGAAAAGTCAATAGATCTATCTCTTTTGTAATTGAATCAGCACTAAAAAATGCATTTGAAAGGTTGTAAATAGTGTCACCTTTTTTTACATTATCCCCTTCATTGACTAAAATAGCTGATACTATCCCACCTTCTAGATTTTGTATAACTTTTGTTTGCCCTGAAGGAACAACTTTACCAGTTCCTTTTATAGTTTCATCTATTTGGCTAAAAGCAGCCCACGATAAAAAAATAATAAAAAATAACATAATTGGAATTACAGTAGTGTAATAATTCCAATCTTTTTCTTCAAATAATCTATTATTCATACTACCTCTTCTCTTGAAGTGATGCTAAAACTGCATTTTTAGGTCCATCTGCGACTACTCTTCCTTGGTTTAAAACAATAACTCTATCAACTAGGTCTAATGCTGCAAATCTATGTGTAATAACTATCAAAGTTTTATTATTTAATATCTCTTTCATATGTGTTATTAGAGTTTTTTCAAGTCCAACATCAAGTCCTGTTGTAGGTTCATCTAAAAGCAAAATAGGTGGATTATTCAATAAGGCTCTAGCAAGTGCCACTAAATGCCTTTGACCAACAGATAAATTGCAACCTCTTTCACCAACTTGCAATCCATCTCCTTGTCCTGATTTTTTAACTAAATCTTCTAAACCTGTAATTTTTATTAACTCCATGAGTTTTTCTTTACTAATAGGTGTTGATAACTCAATATTTTCTTTTAGTGTTCCTGAAAATAAAAATGGATCTTGAGGCATAACTCCTATATTTTGTCTTATTTCAATAGGATGTATTGTAGATATTTCATGTCCGTCTAAATAAACAGAGCCTTTTGTTGGGCTATCAAGACCTGTTAAGATTCTTAGGAATGTACTTTTTCCAGCACCTGTTTGCCCAATTATTCCTACTCTTTCTCCTTCTTTAATTTTTATATTACAGTTTTCCAAAGATGGATATTTGCTGTTTTTATAATAAAAGTCAACATTTTTAAACTCAATATTTCCTTTTATTTCACCCAAACCAATTTCAATATTTTTATCATTTTCTAAAGGTAAGTGCCAAAAATCATTTATATTGTTTAATGATTCTTTAATCTCTTTAAGCTTTATAGCCATCATAGAGACTTGTATTACAGGAACCATTGCCCTACTTGAAAGAATTGTAACTGCAATTAAACCTCCAACTGATAAGTTTTTGTTTGCTATTTCAAAAACTCCAACAATAATAACCAGCAATGTAACAAATTGAATAACTGTTTGTGAAAGATTCATAGAAAATACATTTAAAGATTGTATTTTGTGAGTTATAGAATCTGTCACAGCAATAATATTTCTCCAGTTAAAAAGCTTAGTTGAACGTGCATTTGAAAGTTTTATTATTTCACTTCCTTGTATTGTTTCAACCAAAAAAGAGTGTTTTGCTTGAATATTTTCAATATTTTTTTTACTTAAATTTGAAATTGGAACTTGCATAGCAAAATTAAAAATTAATACCAAAATTGCAATTAAAATTGGAACTAAAGCAATCATTGGTGATATTATAAAGATTACAGCTACTGCTAAGAAGAAAAATGGAAAATCTATTACTTGAACAATAGATTTTGTGGCAAAAAAATCTTTGATTAAAGCTAATTCTCTAAATAAATTTGCTTTTGTTCCAACGAGCATATTATCGTATTGTGATTGAATGCTTAAAACTCTTTTTAAAAGCTCCTCTTCCAAATAAACACCTAGCTCTTTTCCCACTTTTTCAATAATATAGTTTCTAACACTCTTAAAAAATACATCGAATAATAAAATTATAACAACACCTATAGCTAATACAAAAAGAGTTTCTGTAGCATTATTTGGTACAACTCTATCATATACACTCATTGAAAATAGAGGAAGTGCTAAAGCAAATATATTTATAAATAGAGTTAAAATTCCGATTTCAACATATGATTTCCAAAATTTCTTTATAGGATTCCAAAACCAATCCTTACCTTTAATTTCATCTAATATTTTTTCTTTTTTTGAGTCTCTAAATACTAAAATGGCTTTTTTAAAATTTTTCAAATAGCTGATATCTTTTTTAATTTCACTATTCGTAATTGGATCGTATAAATAACACTCTTTAGATTTTTTTCTTAAAATATAGGGACTATCTTTTTCATCAAAAATAATGCAAGGTAAAAAATGGTTAGGAATATCCAAAGCCTTCATATCTCTAGCAACGCCAAAAAGCCCAACCTCTTTTATAACATCAATTGCTAATTCTTGGGTAAAACCTTTATTTGATTTTGCACTAAAACTAACAATTGTATTTAAAGATATTTCACCAAAATAAAAATCTAAAATATACTTTAAAGAGAAGAGCAGTGGATACTTTTCTCTATTTAAAGGACTGTCCTCAAATTTTATCTCTTCTATAATATTTTCTTTATCTTCCAAAATAGACCTATTAATTGATTTTAATTTTATATTGTTTAGAAAGTTTTGCATTTATAGATTGAAATACGCTCTCCCAAACTCTTGCTGTTTTTTGTCTAAATAACTTAGCACTTGGATACCATTTTGTTGTTTCACCTTTATTCGTCCATCTCCAATCAGGAATTTTTTGTAAAACAACCCAAACAGGTCTGTTTAGAGCGCCTGCTAAATGAGCAACTGATGTATCTGAAGATATTATTAAGTCTAAATTATCCATTAAATATGCAGTTTTAGAGAAATCTGTTAATTTTGGAGTTAAATCTATAATTTTATCTTCATATCCAAGTTTCTTTATATCTTCGCTTCCCTCACCAACTTGCAAAGAGTAAAGATTTATTTTTGGATTATTAATCAAAGGTTCAAAAAATTTTAAATCAAATACTTTTCCTTCATAGCTTTCACCTGTTAGTGAAGCACTCCAACAAATACCAATATTGATTTTGCCTTTTTCTTTTTTGATTTCTAAATCTTTGTCAAAAGTAGCTTTTAAATATGGTACTTTTTTTGGTAATTCATCTGTGTTTTTCATATTTAAAATAAAAGGCATACTCATAATTGATAATTGATAATCAAATGCTGGTGTTTCTTCACTTCTATCAACTATTACATCAATTTCTTCTATTGTAGAAAATAACTCTTTTAAGCCTTCTCTACATTTTACAGCTATTTTACATCCAAAAATTTCTTTTATTTGTGGCGCAAATCTTATAAATTGAATACTATCTCCATACCCTTGCTCTGAATGAAGTAATAAAGTTTTACCTTTTATATCTTCGACTCCTGTAAACAATGGCTTTGAAAAAATATCTTTATGTCTAATTATATGTGGAATCATCTCCTCTTTTTTAAATCTCCATTCATACTCTTTCCATCCGTTTTCAAAATCTTCCATTGCTAAATACATCGTTGCTAAATCAAAATGAGCATTTACAAAATTTGGATCTAATTCAATTGCTTTTTTATATGAAGAGATAGCCTTATTTGATAATCCCAAATATTTATATGAAGTACCTAAGTTACTATATGCATTTGAACCATTAGGTTCTAATTCTATTGATTTCTCGTGCAGTTTTGAAGCTTTTTCATAATCATGTAGCTTATTGTATACATTTCCTAAATTCGTGTAGGCTCCACCATGATTTGGCATTTTAAGAATAGCCATTTCTAAAGATTCTATTGCTTTGTCATACTCTTTTGCTTTGTTATAAGCTGCACCTTTATTGCTATATACTTCAAAATAGTTTTCATCAACTTGTAAAGCAATTTCAAAAATCTGAGCTGATTCTTTATATTTTTTTTGTTTATATAAAACAACACCTATATTATTTACAGCTTTTGCATAATTTGGATTTACTCTAACGGCTTGTTTGTAAGCCTCTATTGCTTTATTATTTTCCCCTATCAATTCAAATACTATTCCTATATTATTGTAAATATTAAAATCATTTGGATTTATTTTTAAAGCATCTGAATATACTTGTAAAGCCATTTTATAATTTTTTATCTCTTTAAACGCATTACCTAAATTATTATAAACTAGTAAGTTTTTTGGATCTAATTTTATAGCTTCAATATAATATTTTATAGCTGTTGCGACATCACCTTTAATTCTAAAAATAACTCCTAAATTTCCATAAATAGCAGAGTTTTTAGGATTTATTTTTAAAATTTCTTCGTATAAAGATTTTGATTTATCGTAATCTTTTTTATTAAAAAATTCAACCGCTTGTTCAAAAAGTTTTTTTTCTTCTTCAGTCATACTTCTACCTTAAAATAATTAAATTGTTTAGATTATATCAAATTTTAAT
>JAGOHQ010000040.1 GCA_017996075.1 Aliarcobacter sp. | reverse complement strand
GATACATTACTTTTTATTTTTCAAAATATGGACACTAATAAAACCTCATTTTTACAAGCTTCATAAAACTTATTTTTGTCCATATTTTTTCAATGTTTATAGACTATTTATTGATTTATTTGTCTATAAATTTCATTGTTTACTGACAAACTATTTTTCTTTTTTAATATTTTTTCAAGTTCATTAATTCGTTGAATATACATAAGTTCACGATTAACTGCTTTTTCGTACATTTCTTTATAATTCTCATTTGAGTGCTTTAATTTTGAGATTCTCGATTCTAGCTTATTATATTCGGCATTCTTTTCTTGTGCTAAATTATTAATTGCTTCTATAAGTTCTGTAAACATCTCTCTACTTTTTTTAATGGATCCTCTTTTTCTTCCTGCTTCTAATGCTACTGTATCATTATTTATTTTTGAGTTTTTAGGTACATTTATTGGTTGATTAGATTTTAATCTTTCTAATGCATCAAAATATTCTTCTAATGTTTCATTCATAAATATTATTCCTTAATAAGTTTATTTTTAAGATCTTCTAACTTGTTTAGTTCTTCTAGTTCGGTTCTATATTCGATACTATTTGCGTCAAGAAAAGATATAAATTCTTTTTGTTTTAGAATAACATTATTAACTCTTGATTTTTCTAAAATACTACCATGACAATCAAAGCAAGCTATAATAGAACAAGTGAGTTTGCTATCACAAGGTTCTGTAGAAATGCATCCACCTAAAGCTGTTCTTTTGTAAGCTATTTCACCATTTTTAAATTGCTTTAATATTTTATTTCTATTTTCAAAGAAATACTCATTAAAGTCACTTTGTTCCTTTTGTTTTAAATTATTTTCCACAAATTTACCATGACCTCCATAGAGTTTATCTTCTGAAAATAAAACTTCTTTTATGTAAGCTAATGTCTCTAATTCTGGTTTGATTTGGTCGAAGTCATTTGCAATATGGTCTCTTGGAATATTAAATAGTTTTTTTGCATAGCTTGCACCATTACTATAATAAAGTGTCATTTCTCTAAATTGATGTTTTAATTGTATTTGCAAAGCTCCTAAAGAAACTATTCCACTTTGAATTGAATATACAGCTAAACTTCTCCTATATTGATGTGATCTAAATCTCCATGCTTTACCAATTTCAATATCTTTATAATTCCGATTAAACTCTATCTCTTGAATCTCTTTTTTATCAGAATCGGTAATTTTAAGATCATTATAATCCAATTTTAGTTCATTGAAATAAAGAAAATTTTTTCTGGTTTTTAATGTTCTAGCATATTGTTTATCCAATAATAATTCAGTAGAAATAAATAATGGGATACCTTCCATATTTGGTTTATAGTAAGATGAGATAACAATAGCAATAGATTTTAATATATGAATTACTTTTTCAACTTTTTTAGTTGTAACCCATTTAGATTCTTGTTTTCTTCCTGATAATTTTGATGTTGAAGTTATTAATCTACATATACCATCTGATAGTTCCTTTTTATCAAGACAATCTATCTTTAAATTAAGTGCTTCTCCATTTCTCATACCTGTATATGCCAGGATGATATGCTTACTAGTCCCTTGAATATCAATGATAAATTTCTTAAATGAAAGTCTATTTGCTACATTATATTTCTTGAATAACTTTTCCAGATTATGCTTGTTAATAAAATTAATCCATTCTATTTTATCGTTAAATTTCTTTTGTTTCTTTTTTGTGATACTTATAATTTCACAATACTTATCAGTAGATAAGTATTCTTCTAAGAAATTTACTATATTGTTTAAATTATTTTCTATTTCATCTATTTGAATCCATCTTTGTTGAATACTTTGAAATAATATTCGTGAAGGTATTAATTCTGTTTGAGATAGATTTGTACTATATGTTTCGTAAAGCTTTTTTAAATATGATTTAACATTTTTATCATACTGGAATTTTATTTTTGTTATATGATTTTGTTGAGTATTTAAAAAACTTAGAAATGAAATTGTAGATTGAGTTTTACTTCTATCCTTACAAGAAGTATTTATAAAATTGATTAAATTTGAATTATTTTCAAGAACATGTTTTACTGAAATAGTTTTATCAGTAGCAAATTTAGCTATTGGAGTTAATATTTCATCAAAATAATGATGCAGTGTTGACACCGAATATTGAGAATTATTTTTGCCACTTCCAAAAAATATCAATAGCAATAATAATTTCTTTATATCTAGTATATGATCTTTAGGAATTCTTTTTTCAAAATTAAATAAAGCTGGCTGGGAAGGATTTGAAATATAAGGCGTGAAATCCCAAATATTATCTTTGTAATATGAAATAATTTGATTATCCAAAGTTTTTGATACCACAAAATATTCATCTATAAAGTCAATATCGAATTGTTCATATTGAATACTACTAGGTAAGAAATTTGTATTTATATAATAATTATCAAAGAGTTTTAATGCAACACTCATATTATAACAATCCTATTGAAATTAACATATTAAGTTTATGCTCCCAATATGGATGTAAGTTCTCATTTTCAAATACTTCTAATTCAAATCTTCTAAGTGATTCATAAGAGAGGTATTTACTTTTAAGAATACATTCTTCTATATTCCTAATTCTTTGATAAACTTTCCCATAAACTATTTCAAAATGTTCTGTATTCTGGGCAATATATTTGCATTCATGAATTAAATATTTTAAGCTATATAATTTTTGTAAATCTTCTTTATCTACAATGAAACGATAATACTGGCAAAATAAACAATTTTCACTTTTTAGACAATTATTTTCATTATATCTTATATCTGGATTTACTGTACTGGAACATCTTCCAATATTTGTAGAAATATTATGAGTAGAAATTAAGAATAAATTTTGGTTAAGTTGATCATAATAATTTGTCAACTGAATATCTGCCGATTCCTTAGATTCACCTAAATAACTACTCATAATTGTTGAAACTGATGATTGTAAGACTTGAGATGCTGCAATAATTCCATCTTGATTGATAATTTGATAAGCTTTATTTATTCGTAATTGTCTAGAACTAATACTAGGAAGATTAGAATCTATATTAGTAATAAAAAATTTGTTGATATAAGAACTATAAGTTCCCCTTTTAAGACCACTTGTTATTCTCGCATTTTTTTTATTATCAATAAAAAAAAGTGTTTCTAAATGATTCCCATCTAATATATAATCTCTTAATAGTAAATATTTTTTGAAGACACTCAAGAATTTAGTTTGAATTTTAAACTCAACAATTTTATTACCTGCACGATATTTAATATTTCTAAACTTCTGTTGTAAGGAGTCTATACTATATTGATTATTCCATAAAAGTGTAGCGGCGGTAGAATCATTCATTCCTGTATTTGTTAAAAATAACATATAAAATGCTTTTGATGCATGAGAAGCTAATTCCATTTTCTTTTGTGATTTTTGAAGATTTGCTTTATCTAAAGTATTATTGAACCGCTTAATATTCTCTTTAATTATACTTTTATTGTTAATTCTATAAATTTCCTGAAAATTATCAACACTTCTTGTTTGTCCATTTTCTGGATCAAATGCCATAGGAAATGGTCTTCCTTTTACAAAAAAAATATGTTTTGATGGCAAACACCAAAATTCACCCAATTGTAAGTGTAATTTTAAAGGATAGGATTCATTATTAAGAATAAAATCTGTTACTTGATGAAAAAAACTATAATAGAAATTATAGTGATATTTTTTATCTTCATTAGAACTTTTTACCTTTTTTTCACTTCTACTATTAGTTATTAATATAATTCCTGAAAGTAAAATATTCGCTTTGTCATTGAAAATCGTAGATAACATTTTATGAACACAAGTATGTCTTGAATGTATTTCTCCTTGAGAATATTGACCAAGTCTTATTTTACTTTTTAAAAAAAGTGTATAACGATAAAAAATATTCACCGCTTCATCTAAGTTTCTTATGTATAAGAAATTTTCTTGATTCATCCATCTAATAAATACTATTAAATATTGTATTTTTCTATTTATTGTTATGTCACTGTTGCCTTTTTGTCGATTTGTTATAATTATTTCTTCAATGATATATTGAATAATATTTTTTCTTTCTGACTGATAGGTATTTTTATTAACCATAAGTTTATAAGGATTTTTATACAACTTATATTCTGTATATAATATTTGAGAGAGAATACTCCTTTGATCTGCAATAATTCCTAAGTTATCAGAATTAACTGTCAAATTGTTTTGATATTGTATTATTAAATCCTCAATAGTTATGAAATCTATAGGAATAGTAATTAATTTACTCATTAATTAAGCTCTCTAAATAGTTTTCATAATTATCTTGGGCTTGCTTTTTTATTTTGTGTTTATCTCTAAAATTTAGATATTTTTCCGTAGTAGAAAGACTTGAATGACCCATTCTTTCTTTGATATGTATAAGAACATGAGATAGTTTCATTTCTTTACTATTAACTAATGGCATAAGATTATCAAGCATATTCATTCCAAATGTTGCTCTTAAATCATGAAAAGAAAAATCAAATTTATATCCATCAGTTTGGAGTTGCCTTTTTAACGAATTAAAAATAAACTGTCTAATAGTTGCGCCGTTTGGAACTTCTTTATAAAGGTGTCTGTATAAATCATCATTTGCTACATAAAAAGGAGCACCTCGATTTGTTAGAAACAGATACTGTTTATTTTGTTCATCAAATATATGGCTAGCTTTTTCTTCTCTTTTTTTATATCGCGGAGAATTTAGATAGATTCTTACTTTTTTATACACCCATGAAGGGAAAATTAAAGTATGAATTTTATTGAATTTTGTATCACAATTAGTTCCATACCCAACTTTGATTCTAATTTCATTTTCTTTATCACTTAATGTTTCTTCAAAGTGTTTTTTTCTTAAAGTAAATACTGTTTGAATTCTTGCACCAGTTGTAAGTGCTATTAAAAATCCTAAAATCATCTCCGTATTGCCAATAGTTTTTAGAGCTTTTATGAGTGCAATTTGTTGCGTATGAGATAATGGATGGAGTCGTCCACCATCAACAATGGCATCATCAAATAGATCTGGATTTGAAGTAGATACAACCCTTGATACATCTTTTGTTTTTACTTGTTTAGAATGTTTAAATCCATAGCTATCTTTATATGTTATTGATGTAATACCACTTTCCCAAAGTGGAAATTTAAACTCAATACCTTCATTGTTTATAAGGTATTCATAAAATCCAATAATAGCACTCATTCTTCTTTTAATTGTATTTGGAGATATTTCTCCATTTCGTAAAAGTTGTTGTAGGTGACTTCTATAAAGATACGTAGGTCTTAATACTTTTCTTGGAGCTAGTAAATAATCAATACTTTCATTGTTACAATATTCTTTAAAATGTTTTAAATCTGTTGCAATTGAATCTAATGTTTTTGGAGATGGTTTTTGATAGTTCTTTAATTTTGATAAAAGATATAAACTACCATGTTCCCAAACACTTCCATCATTATAGGTAATAATTGGGAAGTGTAAAAAGTTATCAATATCAAACTCTTCATTTAAAATAGATTGATCTTTTGGAATTGGATTAAAGATATCTAATCTTTTGAGAGTTAATTTTTTCATATTATAAAATTTAGTTTTCTATTTCATCAAGTTTAGCTTCAATCTCTTCAATACTAGGTAGTGATGATTTATACTCTTTTGGTAAAACTTCTGTAAGTTGATATTCACTAATACCTAGTGGTTTATTAATATCTTTTAGAGCATACTCAACAACAGTATCATTTTTTGATTTGCATATAAGAATCCCAATTGTTGGATTATCATCATCTGCTTTTAGTTCTCCATCTATTGCTGAAGTGTAGAAACTTAATTTTCCTGCATGTTCTGGTTTAAAACTTGTAGCTTTTAGTTCCACTACAACATAACATTTTAATTTGATGTGGTAAAAAAGTAAGTCTATTTTAAACTCATCTCCTCCAATATTAAGTTTATATTGTCGTCCTACAAATGCAAATCCACTCCCAAGTTCAAGTAAAAAGTTTGTGATATTCTGAGTGAGAGCATCTTCCAGCTCTCTTTCTTGGTAATCATCTGTCAAAGTTATGAAATCAAAGATATATGGATCTTTTGTAATCTCTTTTGCTAAATCTGATTGAAGAGGAGGAAGAGTGTTTTCAAAATTAGTTAAAGCTTTTCCATTTCGTTCAAAAAGATTTGATTCTATTTGATGAATAAGTACATTTCTACTAATACCATTTTTTAGTGTATTTTGAACATAATAGATTGCTTCATCTATATTCTTAATTTTATTTAAAATGATTTGATGATGTCCCCATGGTATTTGAAATAATATGGCAACAAACTGTTGCCAATTTTTATTGTCAATTTTGGCAGCATCTTGTTGCCAAAATATATACCACTGTTTAATGAACCGAATATTTCTATAAGAAAACCCTTTTATATTAGGAAATTCAATTGATAAATCTTGACTTAATTTTTCTAGAAATCCACTTCCCCATTTATGTTTATTCTGCATTTCAACAATTTGTTCACCCAAATCCCAATAGAATTCAAGCAATGTTGTATTTACTTTGATTGAAGCTTTGATTTGTGAGGTTTGGAATTTATTTTTTAAAGATTTTAACCATGCTTTATATTCTATTGAAACTAACTCTTTCATTTTTACCAACTTATTTGTATTATTAAAAGATTTTAACATTTGTGTCCATAAAATATAATTAATGATATATGATTTTATTTCTAAAATAACAGGTAATAC
>JAGOHQ010000039.1 GCA_017996075.1 Aliarcobacter sp. | reverse complement strand
CACGGTGATATGGAGCAAAAACAAAGAGAAGAAGCAATTAAAGCATTTAAAACTTCTAAACTTGAAATATTAATTGCAACAGATGTTGCTGCAAGAGGATTAGACGTAAATGATGTAACTCACGTATTTAACTATCATTTACCTTTTGATGGTGAGTCTTATGTTCACAGAATTGGAAGAACTGGAAGAGCAGGTAAAGATGGAGTTGCTATTTCAATTGTAACACCTCATGAATTTAGAACTCTTCAAAGAATTGAAAAAACAATTGGTGCAAAATTAGAGTCTAAAGTTGTTCCTAACATATCAACTGTTAAGCAGAAAAAAATTGATGAGCTTAGACAATCTATTTTAGATCAAGAAGTAAAAGATTATGCAATAGCTATTGTTGAAGAGCTAAAAGAAGAGTTTGATATCTCTACAATTGCATTTAAATTAGCTTCAATTATTGCTTCTAAAACTTATGTAAAAGGAAATAATAACATAGGGAAAAGCGAAAGTGATATAAGTAGATTAATCGAAAATATGTCAAAAAGTAGCGATAGAGGTGATGATAGAAGAGGACCTCCAAGAGGAAGAGGAAGAAGTGGTGGTGGACAAAGAAGAGATTCTGGTTCAAGAGATGGAGGTGGACAAAGAAAACCATCAACATCAAGAAGCAGCTCAAGCAGAGACTCAAATAAAGATTCATCTGACAAACCAGCAAGAAGCTCAAGACCTAGAAGAAGAGATTAATTTCTTCTTCTAATTTCTCCTTGTAACTAAACTTCAAATAAGAGTAATTAAACTATAATAACTTTATTACAATTTAGTTACACAAGGAACATTATTTGGATATAAAAACCATAAAAACTATTGAGAGTGCCACCGAAAAATCTCTTTCAAGTTTCGCAAAATTATCTTTCTCTCTTCTCTTTTTGTTAGCAGTATTTCTTTGGACATACTCTTCTCACGGTAAAGTACCTGATAATACTTTTTTAATAATTGGTGCTATTTTTGGAGCTTACATGGCTTTAAATATTGGTGCGAATGATGTTGCAAATAATGTAGGCCCTGCAGTTGGTGCAAGAGCTTTAACTCTAACAGGAGCAATTATAATAGCGGCAATATTTGAAAGTGCTGGTGCTATTATTGCAGGTGGAGATGTTGTTAATACAATCAAAAGTGGAATTATAAACCCAAATTTAATTACAGATAAAAATTCATTTATTTGGGCTATGACAGCTGGACTTCTTGCTGGTGCTGTTTGGTTAAATTTTGCTACATCTATAGGCGCACCTGTTTCAACTACTCATGCGATTGTTGGTGGGGTAATGGGAGCTGGGATTGCAAGTGCTGGTTTTTCTATTTTAAATTGGGGTAGTTTAGCAGAAATTGCTTCTTCTTGGGTAATATCACCTTTACTTGGTGGTATTGTTGCTGCTGGTTTCTTGTACTTCATAAAAAAACAGATTGTTTATAAAGAGAATATGATAGAACAAGCACAAAAATTTGTACCTATTTTAATTGCTATAATGACTTGGGCTTTTACTACTTATCTGATTTTAAAAGGTTTAAAGCAGCTAGTAAATATTAGTTTCTTATTTGCTTCTGGAATTAGTTTATTGTTTGCTTTTGTTGCTTATTATATTACAAAAAAAAGTATAGATAAAAATTTATCAAATTTATCAAATGATAGATCAAGTGTAAATAAATTATTTACACCTGCTTTAATTTTTGGAGCTGCTTTATTATCATTTGCTCATGGGGCAAATGATGTT
Organism: Aliarcobacter sp.; assembly: GCA_017996075.1. Taxonomy (GTDB): domain Bacteria; phylum Campylobacterota; class Campylobacteria; order Campylobacterales; family Arcobacteraceae; genus Aliarcobacter. Next base: position 5,098 of record JAGOHQ010000039.1, on the reverse strand, counting down.
TCAAATGCTATTGGACCCCTTGCTGCTATAAATGATGCAATAATGCATGGTGGAACTAGTGTTAAAGCATCTGTACCATTTTGGATTATGGTTGTTGGTGCGATTGGTATTGTTATTGGTCTTATTTTATATGGTCCTAGGCTTATTAAAACTGTTGGTAGTGAAATTACAGAACTTGACCAAATGAGAGCATTTTCAGTTGCAATGGCAACGGCTGTAACAGTTATTATCGCTAGTCAAATGGGACTTCCTGTTTCTTCTACTCATATTGCAATAGGTGGTGTTTTTGGAGTTGGATTTTTAAGAGAAGCTCTTGATATGACAGAAAAAAACTATGTTCAAGATATTAGAGAAAAATTTAAAAAACATAAAAAAGAACTTGAGAAATTAAAAGCAGATTTATTTAAACTTGAATCTTTAAAAGATAAGAATAAATCAACTTATGTAAAAATTGTTGATTTATTTAAAAAAATTGATGAAATTGAAGATCAAGTAAAACAAGAGAAAAAAGATTTCAAAGAAGCAAAAGGTGCAAAATATGTAAAACGAGATGCTGTTAAAAAAATAATTGCAGCTTGGGTTATTACAGTACCTGCATCTGCTTTAATTGCAGCTGGAATTTACTATATGATAAAAGGAATTGTAGCAGTTTAAAAACTGTTACAAAAGGATAAAAAATAGAAGCATTACTATCGGTTCTTCCAATATATTTTTTTATCTTTTTGGGTTTTATTGCTAAAAAAAAGCTAAAAACTCAAATAGATGAAAAATCATTAGTTTTAATATCTCTATACTTTCTTCAACCAATTATGATTTTTTGGGGATTAACAAAAGAACCTATAAATTATGAGTTTATACTATCTCCAATATTTTTTATTTTTTGTATGGCTTCAACTCTACTTTTAATGCTTCTTTACTCAAAATTTATTTTCTCTTCAAAAACAGATGAAAATATTTTTTTAGCAACAGCTTTGATTGGAAATACTGGAAATCTAGGAATTCCACTTGGTATTGCACTTTTTGGAGAGCAAAGTGTTCCATATACAAGTATTATAAATATAGCAAACATTTTTTTTATGTACACAATATCAATCTACTTTTTTGCAAGAGAGCAGTTTAATTTCAAACAATCTTTAAAATCTATATTTAAAATTCCAGTAATTTGGTTTGCACTTCTAGCTTTAGCTGTAAATTATTATGAAATTCCTATTCCAAAAGAGTTTGATTTTGCTTTAGAAATGGGTGCATATACATCATTAACACTACAATTAATAATTTTTGGAACATATCTTTATAGTGTAAAGATAAAAACTATCCCTTGGAAATTATCTTTACAAATAAGTTTTGTTAAACATATTCTTTTACCTATTATTGGTATTTTAATCATTATTAGTTTTACAAATTTAAATTCTATGGTGGCTTCAATTCTTATAATGGAACTTATGATGCCACTTGCTGTAAATAATGTAAATTTTTCTGTAATATATAATACAAAACCAACAGATGTAGCTGCAACTATTTTAGTTTCTAGTGCCATTTTTGTAGCAATTCTTCATTTTTATATTGAAATAATTGATTATTTTATAGGATAAATATATGAAAAGATATGATTTCGAAGATTTAACTATCTATTTTGAAGGTGAAATATATAAATTTGAAGAGTATCTAATTAATAATATTGGGGAAATTTTAAAAGATTTATATATAAAATACTCATTTGATTTTGTATCAAAACTTGATGGAGTTTTTGCTTTTTGTATCTATGATAAAATAAAAAATCTCTATTTTTGTTCAAGAGATAGATTTGGAAATATTCCATTTTATTACTACATACAAAATGAAAAATTTATATTTTCAACTTCTATAAAAGATATTCTAAAAGAGCTTCCAAATTTGCCAAAATTAAATAAAATTGCTCTTAGCAAGTATATTCAACATTTCTCTACATTTGGTGAAGATACATTTTATTGTGATATTTATAAACTTGAAGATAGTTCATATCTGATTTTTGAACCAAAAAAAGATTTAATCAAAAAGAAATATTATAAAATTAATACATATAAAGCCGTAAACGATGAAAATATAGCTTTAAATGACTTAGAAGAGCTTTTATACTCCGCAATTGAAAAAAGGCTTATATCGTCTCCTAGCACACTTTTAAGCGGAGGAATTGATAGCTCTCTTATATCTTCAATTTATACCAAAATATCTGGTAGAAAAATAGATACTTTTAGTATTGGTTATAATGAATACAAAAACTATTGTGAACTTCCATATGCCAAAATTACTTCAAATCATATAAACTCAAATCATCATGAAATAATAATTGATAAAAAGAACTATATAGATAGTTTTTATAATACTTTAGAGTTTTTTGATGAACCTCATGGAGATAGTGCTGCTGTTCCACTAAATTTTTTATTAAAAAATGTTAAAGATTTTGGTGTAAATTCACTTCTATCTGGAGAAGGTGCAGATGAACTTTTCTTTGGTTATGATAACTATGCAAAATTTCTAAAGTATCATAATTTTGAAAAATCTTTATCAAAAGAACAAAACGAATTTTTAAATGAAATTATATCAGCTTTGCAAAATAATACAAAAGAGAGTGAATATTTAAGAAGAGTTGTAAAAAAACAAAATATATATAACTCTTTTGGAGAAATTTTTAATGATATACAAAAAAGAAAGCTATTTGTAAAAGTTCCAACATTTAAAAGTGAAACACCAAAACAAGACTTTGTTGATAATATGAGTTATATTGATTTAAAACTTTGGGTTTCAAATCCTGTTTTAACAAAAGTATACAAAGTTTCAAAAGAGAACTCTTTACAAATTCATACTCCCTTTTTAGATAATGATATACTTAAATATGTTTTTAGCATTGAAAGTTCAATAAAAATGGGCAATACAAACAAATACTTGCTTAAAAAGATTGCATCAAAATATATCCCTGAACAAATCATAAATAGAACAAAAAAAGGCTTTAACTCACCTTTTAATGAGTGGCTTCAAGATGAATTTGGAAGCTCTATTTTAGATACTATTTTAGAAGTAAATAGACAAACAGCTTTTTTTAATGAAAACTATATAAGACAGATTTATACACTCGCTAGTTCAAATAAATTTAAACAGCATTTGTACTCTCTTTTTGTTTTCTCTTTATGGTACAAAAAAGTATATCTTTGATTTTATTTGAAATGTTTCCCGTGAAACATTCTTATTTTTCCCAAAACTCTTTTAATGCTTGTGGTGCTTTTTGTTCATCATCTTCTTTAATACTAAAATCTGAACTAAAACTTATCTGCTCAATCTCTTTCATAGCAGCTTCATAATCTTCTTGACTAATTTTTGAATCACTTTTTATCGTTTGTCCTTCAATTACTGTTTCATTTATAGTTTTTGTGTTTATATTTGTACTATTTCCAGCTTTTAAACTCAAATAATCTTTCATCAGTTTCTCATACTCTGAAAAGTCTAGCATCATTATAGATGGCTTACCATCACGAAGAATTATTGCTTTTTCTATCTCTTTTTTTTGTAATTTATCAAAAATAGATTTGTTTTTTCTTACTAAATCTGTTGCTGAAAACATCTCATCTGATGTGTATTGTAATAAAGACATAATGTAATCCTTTACATAAAATATCTTGTATTATAACACATTTTATAAATTATTTATAAATAAAAATTTATTTGCTAAAAATATTTTCAGCCCACTCTGTAATAGGACCTCTTAGAACTTTTTCAAGCTTAATTGCAAAAATATTTACAAGATTATTATCATTTTGAGTAGATTTTAAAAGAGTTGTTAGAGCATTTGTATATTTGTTTACATAAAAATTATCAATTTGTTTATTTGAACCAAGAATTACAACTTTACAACTACTATCAACTCTAGAAAGTACCATCTGCATTGTTTTATTTGACATATTTTGTGCTTCATCAATTATAATAAACGAGTTTGAAAGTGTTCTACCTCTCATCTCCCCAACCCACATGGTTTCAATACCATAATTTGAAATCATCTGCTCAACTCTTGAGCTTACTTCACTATCTTCAAGTGGAGTATATGAAATATCATCCCTTTTACTCCTTCTTCTTTTGTGCTCAGTTCGTATAATATACTCTAAACTATCCATAAGTGGATGATTATATATTCTAAATTTCTCCTCTAGTCCTGGTAAATATCCAACATCTTCACCTTTATCCAAAGACTCAATAGAGTTTCTTATATATATAATTTTTTGGAAATGTTTCTGCTTAACAAGTTTTAAAGCACCGCTTAAAGCTAAAAGTGTTTTTCCACTTCCAGCTTTAGCTTCAACTATTAAAACATTATAAAAATGATTTATTATAGCATTTGAGAAAAATAGTTGTTCTTTATTTAAAGGTGTAATTATTTGATTTCTTACCTCTTCTTCATCAAGGATTTTTATTCTATTGTTTTGAATTGAAGCCAAAATAACTTGATCTGAATGTTTAACTTTGAGACAATAAGAGAAATCAGAAACTTTATATTCTTTATCAAATTTGATTATATCTTGATTCTCTAAATCTTCTAAATCTTCGAAGTTTATATCAATATTCTTTATAAAATCGAAATCAAATTTATCACTATCTTTACCATGAAGTGCTACACTTTTTATATCAAGAGATATAGCTCTTGTTCTTGCCATAATATCCATAGATACAAATTTTATATCTTTGTTATAGTATATTTGTGCAAACTTTGCAACCTCAAGTATTTTTCTATCATTCAAAATATTTAAAGATATATTTTTACTATTTATAGTATATTCATCTTTAGAGATAATATCCAATATTGTTTCATCTTGATTTATAAGTTTTAATCTAATTATCTTAAAATCTTCATATTTATTTGAACTTAAAATTTCAGAGTTCTCAAGAATTCTTGCAAATTCCCTTGCTTGAAAATTTATCTCATCATATCCACTTTTTTTGCTATCTATTTCATCTAAAACTGTTTCGCTTAAGATTATTAAGTTTTTTGTACTATCACTTAATTTAAAGATATTTCTAGCATCTTCAAGTAGTATATTTGTATCTAATAGGTAATATTTTTCAAAATTCATCT
>JAGOHQ010000038.1 GCA_017996075.1 Aliarcobacter sp. | reverse complement strand
GTGTAGATGAAATTGTTTCTGGAAAAGTTGAAAGAATAGTTGATTTTGGTGCGTTTATTCTTCTTGCAAAAGGTGGAGAAGGTCTTTTACATATATCTAAAATTTCAAAACAAAGAGTAGAAAAAGTAAGTGATATTTTAAGCGTTGGACAAGAAATAGAGGTAAAAGTTCTAAAAATCCAAAAAGATAAAATAGAACTAGGTTTAAATTAATATTAATTAATTTTGTGTTACGATGGGAAAAATTTTAAAATGAATAAAATCAAGGGGCTCATATATGGCTAAACTTTTAATAGTAGATGATTCTACAATGCTCAGAGACATGTTAAACTATGCTTTAAATGAGGGTGGTTACACAGATGTTGTTGAAGCAGTTGATGGAGTAGATGGTCTAGCTAAGGCAAAAAATACAAATTTTGATTTAATTATTACAGATGTTAATATGCCAAATATGGATGGTTTAACCTTAATTGGTGAACTTAGAAAAATTCCTCAATATTTAAAAACACCAATTTTAGTTTTAACAACTGAAAGAAGTGATGAGATGAAAGCTAAAGGTAAATTTGCAGGAGCTACTGGTTGGATTGTTAAACCTTTTGTTCCAGATCAGCTTTTAAAAGCTGTAAATATAGTGCTAAGTAGATAAATCAAAAAGGGGAGACTTAAATTATGTCATTTGATATTTCAAAATATAGAGAAATGTTTTTAGAGGAAGCAGCAGAGCTTTTTGAGTCAGCTGATAATGTTTTGTTAGCTGCTGAAAACAATGGAAGTTTAACAGATGATGAAATGGGACAACTTTTCCGTGATGTTCATACTCTAAAAGGTAGTGGTGCTTCTGTTGAATTAGCTTTTTTTGCCGAATTTACACATGATGTTGAAAACTTAATGGATAAACTAAGAAGCCATAAAATCGAGTATCAACCAGAGATGGCAGAAACCCTAATAGATGGGCTTGATGTAATGAAAGAAATTTTAGAATTAGAAGTATCAAATCAGATTACTAGAGAAAAATTTCAAAACTTAACAACTGCTTTACTAGAAGAGATTAGAGCATATTCAAATGGTGCCGTTGCGGCTAAACCAGTTGAAACAAAACAAGAACCAGTTCCTCAAGATATAAAAAAAGAAGAAACAAATAATACAATTTCTAATGAAAAAGAACACTTTGGTTTCTTTAATGATGATTTAAACAGCCAAAGAGATAGAAAAGATATGCCTTTTGGTATTTTTGAAGATGATGATATTGATGATAAAAATATTGGTTTTTATGATGATGAACTTGAAAATATATCAAATAATACAGATGCTAATAAATTTAAAATTGATGAAAATAAAGAAAATTTTGGATTTTTTGATGGTATGGAAAAAATTTCACCAAATTCTGTTATGGAGACAAATAGTATTGAGCTTGAATCTTCAAATGAAAACAAAGCCGTAATCAATAATAAGGAAGAAGTAGCACCTGTAATGGTTTCAAGAAGAGTTAAAGAAAGCAGTGATGACGGTGAGAAAAAATCTATATCAAATAATAATAATAGTATCAGAGTTAATCTTGATAAAATTGATTTATTAATGAATAATGTTGGAGATTTAGTTATTACAAATGCTATGCTTACACAATTTTCATCAACTATTGAAGAGACTAAAACTAGAGGTTCGGTTTTAGAAAGACTAGAGCTTCTTGAAAGACATATTAGAGATATGCAAGATAGTATTATGAGTATTAGAATGGTTCCTATGGATTCTATTTATTCAAAATTCCCAAAAGTTGTGAGAGATATTTCTAAAAAACTTGGTAAAAAAGTTGAATTTAAACATTATGGAGATAATGTTGAAATTGATAAAGCAATGATTGAAGGATTAACAGATCCTTTAATGCATATTATTAGAAACTCTTTAGACCATGGTATTGAAATGCCTGAAGATAGAGTAAAGTCTGGAAAGAGTGATACTGGAACTATTAGTATTTCAGCAGAGCAAGCAAATGGTCAAATGATAATTACAATCGAAGATGATGGAAAAGGTGTTGACAGTGAAAAAGTTGCTCAAAAAGCACTAGAAAAAGGACAAATTGATGAAAATCAATTTGCAAGTATGTCTCACAATGATAAGGCTCTTCTAATTTTTGGGGCAGGACTTTCAACAGCTGATCAAATAACTGATATTTCAGGTCGTGGTGTTGGAATGGATGTTGTAAAAACAAATATTCATAAATTAGGTGGAATAATTAAGCTTGATACAGAATTAGGAAAAGGTACAGTTATTACAATTATGCTTCCTTTAACTCTTGCAATTCTTGATGGTCTTGATATAAGAGTTGGAGATCAAAAATATATTTTACCTCTTAGTTCTATTGTTGAATCACTTCAGCCAACAGCTAATATGATTAAAAAAATTGGTGATGGAACTCAAGATTTATTAATGTTAAGAGAAGAGTTTATCCCTGTAGTTAAACTTCATCAACTATTTGGTCTTAAAAAAAGTTTTGAAAAACTTGAAGATGGTATGCTAATAGTTGTAAAATCAGGAAATACAAAAGTTGCACTATCTATTGATGAGTTTTTAAATCAACACCAAGTTGTTGTTAAACCTCTTGATAAAAACTTTAGAAGCGTTCAAGGAATTGGTGCTGCTACGGTTAGAGGAGATGGAAGTATCGGACTTATTCTGGATGTTTTAGGAATAATAGATGCTCAAATTAAAATAGAAAAAGATATGAATGCAGCTAAAAGAGCTTCTTAAGAAATAAATATGGCATATACAACACAAGATGTACATGAAAAAATAAAAAAACTTCTTTATTCTCTAACAGGAATTACTCTTACAGAGAATAAAGATATTATGATTTCAAATAGAATAGACAAACTAAAAAGAAATTGTAATAACTATGGCGATATTATGGAACTTTTGGACTCTGTTGAAAAAGGACAAAATGTTACAGAATTTATAAATACTTTTACTACAAATAAAACCCATTTTTTTAGAGAAGAGTTTCATTTTGAAGATTTAAGAGATAGAGTTCTTCCAAATTTTTCAAACAATAAAGAGAATATATCGATTTGGTGTTCTGCGTCTTCAACTGGAGAAGAACCTTATTCTATTGCTATGACTGTATCAGAAGCAAATGAAGCACTCTCTTCAAATATTAAAGCAAATATAATAGCAACAGATATTGATACTAATGTTTTACAATATGCAGCTGATGGAATTTATAGATATTCTAAATCTTCAAAAGAGTTTCCATCTTGGATTAAACCTCAAAATTATTTCAAAAGAAGAATACAAAAAAATTTATCAGGTGAAGAAGTTTTAATAAAAGTAAATGATGAGTTGAAAAAAATGATAACTTTTCATATAATGAATTTAAGCAACTCTAGTTACCCTTTTTCAACTCATCAATTTGATGTAATCTTTTGTAGAAATGTTTTAATATATTTTTCAGTAGAAGATCAAAATAGTATTTTAATAAAATTGTTTAAACATCTAAAAATTGGTGGGACTTTATACCTAGGACACTCGGAAAATCCTCAAGATTTGATACACTATGTAAAAAGAGTAGGACAAAATATTTTTGTTAAAGAGAAAGATTTAGCATGATTACTATTGGTAGAAAAGATGGTAATATAGAAAAACTATCTTTAACAAAAATAACACAAAAAACAAAAGGCTTTCCTACGCATACAGTTATTGGTGGTGAGTTTGCAGTAGCTCCTGATAGCGATGATATTGCTTTGAAAACTCTTTTGGGTTCTTGTGTTGCTTTAATGTTTTATGATAGAAAAAAGAAGATAAAAGCTATGAATCACTTTTTATTACCTAGCACGAGTGATAATTCAAATGATATGAAATATGGACTTTATTCAGTTGAGGCTATGTTAAATGAGATGTATAAACAGGGTTGTTCAAAATCTGATATTGTTGCTAAAATATCAGGTGGTGCTGATATTATGAATTTAAATCTAAAAAACTCAATAGGTTCAAGAAATGTTGAATTTGCTAAAGAGTTTTGTCAAAAAGAGGGTTTTAGGGTAATCTCCGAGCATGTAAGAGGAGAGCATGGAAGATTAATACTTCTTGCTGATAACTTTGAAACTTTTATTAAAGTTACTCAAAAAAGTGAAACAGATAGTAAAATCCTATCTAATGAGAAATCATTACAAATTGAAATCTCTAAAGCACCAGTTATTAAAGAGTATACAGGTGCAGTTGAACTATTTGGTGCAAATAAGAAAAAAATTGAAGAAACTATGGAAATTGAACTTTTTTAAAAAATATTTTAGGATAAAAAATGTATACGGTATTAATAATTGACGATTCTGCTTCTATGAGGCGAATTTTAAAAGATATGATAAATGCTATAGATGAATTTGAAGTAGTTGCCGTTGCAAATGATGCGTACGAAGCTAGAGAAAAAATCAAGGAGTATGAACCTGATTTAGTTACTATTGATATAAATATGCCAAAAATGGATGGAGTTACATTTTTAAGAAATTTAATGAGGCTTCACTCTATGCCAGCAGTTGTAATTTCAGGAGAAAGTGTAAGAGGAAGTGATATTTTTGATGATGGTGCTGTTGGATTTATTCCTAAGCCAAACTCAGGCGAAAGCATGGCATCTTTTGAATCAAGAATAAAAGATACACTTTTAAGCCTCACTTTTTTACTAAAAAGATATACATTAAAAAAACCAGCTCCTTTAAAAAAAGATTATAAACCAACACCAACGCCTGATTATAAAGTTCATCCAGATGAAGTCATTCCTTTAAGAGCTGCAAAATTTGGTGGACAAAAAGTAATAGCTATTGGTTCATCAACAGGTGGGGTTGAGAGTTTATTAAAAGTATTTAGTAAATTACCTTCAGATTTACCACCAATTGTAATGACACAACATATTCCATATGGATTTTCAAGCTCTTTTGCTTTAAGATTAAATGATCATTCAGCTGTTGAAGTTTGTGAGGCAAAAGATGGACAGATACTAGAATTTGGACATGCTTATTTGGCACCAGGGAATATGCATTTAACTATTGAAAAAATAGGCAATGAGTTAAGAACAAGGCTTCTTGATACAAAAAAAGTAAGTCAACATAAACCAAGTGTTGATGTATTGTTTAGATCTGTAAACAATAGCGTAGGGGGAAGCGCTATGGCTGTTATGATGACAGGCATGGGAGATGATGGAACAATTGCAATGAAAGAGCTTTTTGATAATGGTGCATATACTATTGCACAAAATGAAGCTACTTGTGTTGTTTTTGGAATGCCTATGAAAGCAATACAAGCAGGAGCCGTAAAAGATATAGTTCCTTTAGATGAAATTGCTGATTATATAGTATCTTTTTCAAAAGGAAAAGTTAGATAATAAATTGTTTAAGAATAGAATATTAACTTTAATAGATATTCTGTTCTTAATAAATATAATATATTTAGTATTGAAAACTATAATTTTCAAACTAATAATAATATATTTTTTGTTATACTCTCTTATACAAAATAATAGAAATATTTAGAGGTCACATGAGATATGATTTAGATTTTAAAAACGGTTTTAAAGATAGTATGCTTTTTTGGATAGAGAGATTTATAAGATATAAATTAACAAGCCTATCAAATAGACAAGTTTCAAATAAAGATAAACTAGCTTTTATTATTCAAAGTTTAGTAAAAGGTACAAAATCAATTGAAGAGCTTGATATTTTAGTAAAAGAAGCTAGAAATATTGGATTAAATGGAATAAATACATATTTTAATCCTCTTTTAAAGCTATATAACTATACAAACAATTTAGGCTTAGCTTCACTTAAAGAGATTGATGAAGAGTTATTAAGTGATTTTTTAGCTAGCGAAACTAGTTCGCTATCAGATGCTAGTAAAAAAAACCATCGTATTGCCCTACTATCTTTGTTTTCGTATATTGATAAACAAAATGAAAATGAAGATGGAAGCTCATATTTATTCAAAATAGAGTTAAAGAATTGGGGTGGATTAAGTGGAAAAAGTGGTTCAAAACTCCCCTCTTTTATGAATAAAGATGAGATTGATAGATTTTTATCTGCTATTAATAATTTTGAATTTTCAGATAATACAGCTTATAGAAATCGACTTATCATAAAAATAATAATATATACAGGAATTAGAGTTAGTGAGATGTTAAATCTCAAATTAAAAGATATTTTTAATGAGAAAGATGTTTATATGCTTCAAATTCGTGGAAAAGGAAATAAACCAAGAGTTGTTATGATTAAAAAAGATATTATTGAACATGAATTACAAAATTGGCTAACTCAAAGAGTTTGTAATAGTGATATTTTGGTTTGTAATCAAAAAGGTGAACGATTAACTCAAGCTTATGTTAGTCGTATTGTTGAAACTATTTTAGCAAGTGCTGGTATTAGAAAAGAGAAAAATGGAGCACATATGTTAAGACACTCTTTTGCAACTTTACTTTACTCAAAACATCATGATTTAATACTTGTTCAAGAAGCTTTGGGACATGCAGACATAAATACAAGCAGAATTTATACTCACTTTGATAAAGAGAGATTAAGAAAGACTACAGATATTTTTTAACTTAATATTGTTTTATCAATAATTGGATAAAATAATAACTTTATTATAAAATTAACAAATTTTTGGAGATTAAAATTGATTGAAATTGACTATTATGAGCTTTTAGAGATTGAGAAAACATCTGATAAAGCAACAATAAAAAAAGCATATAGAAAACTAGCTATGCAGTATCATCCTGATAAAAACCCAAATGATAAAGAAGCTGAAGAGAAATTTAAAACTATAAATGAAGCTTATCAAGTTTTAAGCGATGATGATAAAAGAGCTTTATATGATAGATATGGAAAGGCTGGTTTAGAAGGTCATGGCGGACGAAGTTCTGGTTTTGGTGGTTTTGATGATTTAGGTTCTATTTTTGAAGAGATGTTTGGTTTTTCAAGAAATCATAGCAAAAAAGAGAGAAAAACTTATAACTATAATCTTGATACTGCCGTTGAAGTTAAATTAGAGTTTAA
>JAGOHQ010000037.1 GCA_017996075.1 Aliarcobacter sp. | reverse complement strand
AAATAAGATTAACAATGTTAGCAGGTACTTTTGGAATTATAGCCTATAAAAAAGGTAAAGCCTTAGAGTTTTATTTGGATAGAATAACAAAAGTTATGCCAGCAACAATAGCTCATATGTTCAATAGAAGAGCAAAAAAAGGTGTTATATATTTTTCAGAACAAGAAGCAAAAGATGTAAATGAGTGGCTAGATAATCAGTTTTTTAAAGAAAAAAGTTACACTGCCTTTTTTGTTGGTTCATCCTTAACCCTTGGATTATTGGGTACGTTCGCGGGTTTATTAATAGCTATTGATGAAATGGGAAGAATTATTTTATCTTTTGGTGGTGATAATATAGACTTAGCTGAAATAATGACAGGATTTTCAGGACCATTAGGTGGAATGGCAATTGGATTTTCATCTTCATTGTTTGGTGTTTCATCTGCTATTATACTAAATCTTATGCAGTATATTTTAACAAAAAGTCAAAACTCATTTTTAGAAGATGTTCAAGAATGGATGAAAGAGAAGATTATTGATTCTCAGGCGATTGATATTATTGAAGATACAGGAGAGTATAAAACTTTATTAAAAGCAAATACAAATCAAAATATAGATAGCAATATTATGTCTTCTGCCGGATTTATAGATGTATTTGTTGATACAATAAGTGGATTTACTGAAAAAATTGAGAATTCTAATCAAATTTCTCAAGAAGTATTTATGAAAATTGCTGATAAATTAGAGCAAAATATAAATAAATCTGATAATGAATCAGTTTTATTAAAAAATTTAATTGAGGTTATGAAAGAATCAAATTTGAATCAATATTCAAGTTCAAAACTAATAGAGGAATCCTTGCAAGAAATTTCAATGGTAATATTATCTCAGCATAAAACTATTAAGAAAAGCTTGGAATTACAAGAAGAAAATAATAAATTATTAACTAATCTGATTAATAATTTAGAGAATAAGTAATCAAAATGGCTCAAAAATTTGAAGAGGAGTTTAATCCATGGCCGTCTTTTGTGGATTTATTTTCATCTGTAATTTTAGTTTTATTACTATTTCTATTGGTTGTACTTGCTAATCTTGGTTATTATGCACAATTTAAGTATAAAATATCATATACTGGTTCGATATCTTCTGATGATTTAATTTTAAAAGATAGTAGTTCTTCTGAAAATAGAGTTGAAGTTCAATCTTCAAATAGTAGTTCCGCACCAAATTCAGATTTAAATATTCAAATAATAAAAGAACAAAAGCAGATGGTTTTAGCTCTTGAAAATCAAATAAATTCAGATCCTATAAATGTAAAATCAGCAGAAGGTTCAGATGAAGTAGTTTCTTCTGGAGTTAATGTAGCCGATAAAAAAGAGAATACAACAGAAGTCCAAAATATGATTACAGCAGAGGATTATTTGATTGTTACCTATAAAGCTGATGAACTATTTGTTGATGATATAATTTCTAAAAAATTAAGGGATTTTTTAAATAAAGCAAAAGTTAAGTACCCAAAGCATGAAATAGTAATATATTCATATGAGATAAAAAATGTATTAAGCGCAACAATCTCAAAGCAAATATCATTGGCTAGAACAATGAGTATAAGAAATTTAATCAAAAAATTTGGATATGAAAAAAAAGACATTAAGATAGATTTAGGAACAAAGCCAGAGATAAAAGAAGATATAGATCCTAAAAATGGATATATAGTAATTAAAATTGTAAAGTAGAGTATATGAATAAACAACTGATAATTATAACTATTTTTTTTGGTATTCTTTTAAGTGCAAATGAAGATGCATTTATTAAAAACTATAATGAAAATTTAAATATAGCTGAACCTGAAAGATTTAAAAATAATTATTTCTTTGAAAATAAAGAATATTTGGCTTTAGATATTAATAATTATAAAAAAGTATCTTTAATGGATGTCGTTTTAGAAACTATATCAAATAGCGATCTTCTAAAAGCTTCAAGAGAAACAGTGATTCAAAGTGAATTGAAATTAAAAGATGCAATAGCTGGATACTACCCAACATTAAATTTAGAATCTGAAACTGGAAGAACGAAGTCAACAAGTTATGGTTCATCAGAAAAGTACAAATATTATGATGATAGAAATTTAAAATTTATTCTGAGTCAAAATATATATTCTGGTTTAGAAACTACGAATACTATTAAAAGTTTAGAAAAAAAACTTAGTGTAGAAAAAAACCAATATGAAATTTTATTGCAAGAACAGATAACAAAGGCTATAAAAGCATATTTTGATGTTGTTTTTTCACACAAATCAGTTTTAGCTAGTGAAAGAAATATGATAAAATTAAATAAAATATTAGAAATTATAACAATAAAATATGATAATGGAGCAGCAACAATTGGTGATTTAACAGCAATTAAAGCAAATGTTTCAAATTCTGAAACTCAACTTACAAAAGTAAAATCTAAACTTACAGAATCGATGAAGTATTATGAATATATTGTTGGAGAAAAGTATTATCAAACATTGCCTTATGAGAAAAATTTCAATATAAATATATCTAGTTTTGATTTGCTATATGAAAGAGCATTAACTAGAAATAGTACTATATTAAATTATTACAATTTAATTGAATCTGAAAAATTTAATCTTAAATCAAAAGAGTCTAGTTTCTCACCTAAATTGGATTTTGAAGTTTCATTGGATAATATTCTAGATCAAGAAGATTATAAAGGAAGAGAACAAGATTTAAATGCAAAGCTAAAATTTACTATGAACCTATACAATGGTGGAAAAGACCAAAACAAAATTTTAACTTCATATAGTTCTATTAGAGCTTTAAATTTTGAGTTAAATGAAGAGAAGAAAAAATTGAAATGGAATATTGCAAAATTATTTACATCAATTCAATCTACAAATGAATCTTTAAAAAGTAATATATCTGAGATTGTATCTCTCAGAAAAATGGTCGATGCTTACTGGGAAGAGTTTAATTTAGGACAACAAGATTTGCAATCTTTACTTCAAGGGTATAAACAATTAAATTCAGCAGAGATAGAATTAATAAAAAATGAAAGTAGTAATACAATAGATCTATTTTCACTTTTAGGCTATACGGGTGATTTGTTGTCATTTTTTGATTTAGATCCTGTACACCCAAAATATATCGATTTTTCAAAAAGTAATTATTCTCAAAATGTTTATATTGATGATAAGTTTTTGAATGAAAAGGAGAGAAATGAAAAAGAGTACGAAAAAAGGAAAGATGAAGAGTTTAAAAGATTATTAGCCAATCAAAAACTAAAAGATATTAATATAGATAATTTTATTAAAAACTTTATGTTAGCAAATGATGAGTTTTTTACGCTTGAAATTGGAAAATTTAAAAACAATAAAGAAGCTACAGATTTTATTAAAAATAATAATTTAGATATGAACTCATTTACTTTTGATATTATAGAAAATTCAATAGTTACTTCAAAAATTTCTCATGGAATTTTTTCAAATATGGAACTTGCAAAAGCTTCTAAAGATAAACTATCTGAAAAATATAAAAATTCACAAATTATAATAAAGAAAATAAAAGATGTAAAAAAACATTATAGTGAATATATTTCTGGATTAAAAATAAATCTACCAAAGCCAGAAATTAAAATTATAGAAAAAATAAATACTATTGAGAAGATTAAGCAGAAAAAAGAGAGTGTTTTTGTATTTGATCAAGATATTATGAATAAATTCTTAAATGCTGATGATGATTTATATACTATTCATATTACATCTTTTAGTGAAAATAAATATTTAGAAAATATATTATCAAATAATATCAATTTATATTCAAATAGTTATGTTTATACATATTCTAATGGAAGAATATTAATTAGATGGAATTATGGGATTTATAAAACTTATGAAGATGCCCAAGAAGCAATAAAAGATTTGGGCGAAGTTGTAAATAGTTATTACCCTGTAGTACAAAAAATTTCAAAAGAAAAAGAGTTATACAATTCATATCCTAAGCCAAAAGAAGAGGATATAAAAGAGGTAGAATTTGAATATATTGATGTTTCATCTAAAACAGAATACAAAGACGTACCAGCTTCAAATAATAAAGAGTTAAATAACTCATCTCAAGAAGACTATTCTAATACTGGTACTAGATGATGAAGAAAAATATAATAAATAGAGCTTTAAAAAATATTATTTTTTTAATATTAATATTTTCTTTTATTCTATTTTTATTCTTTGGTTTATTTTTCAATGATTTTAAAGAAAAATTATTTATAAATGCAAAAAACAGTTATCAATTAAATATAGATAAATTTACAAAAAAACTAGAAGAAAAAGTCATTTTGTTTGATAAAGAATCCATTGAATTGCTTGTTAGTGATGCAAAAGGCACAGGTTTTATTCAAAATATTAAAATAAAACTTGATAAGTATATTTTTGATAAAGATACTCTAATTTTTCAAACAAAAACTTTTAACGATACCTCTTGGAATTTAGCAGATGTTACAATTGATACAAAATTTGGAGAAATTCAAAAAATAGAGAATAGTCAATTTTTTGAATTTAAACCATCCAATTTATTTAATTTTAATGAAAAATTAATACTAAAATATCAATTATTTAAGAATAATGAAATTAAGAGTTTTATTGCACAAATAGATTTGAATTTACTAGAAGAAAAAAAGATAGAAAAAAAAGAGATAGATTTTTTAGGAATATTTGAACATTTTTATAATCTAAAAATTGATGA
Organism: Aliarcobacter sp.; assembly: GCA_017996075.1. Classification (GTDB taxonomy): domain Bacteria; phylum Campylobacterota; class Campylobacteria; order Campylobacterales; family Arcobacteraceae; genus Aliarcobacter. Next base: position 2,349 of record JAGOHQ010000037.1, on the reverse strand, counting down.
TATTGTAACAAAAGATTTAGTTTTAAAGGATATAATCTATGGAACAGTAGAATTTACTCTTGATGATTACAAACTTAAAAAAGAGGTATATGATTATTTTATTAAACTATTATTTTTAGCTATAGTCTTGTTTGTTCCAGCAGTTATTTTTATGTTTTATTATAATAGATACTTAGATAATAAATATATAGTAAAACCAATAAAATATTTAGATAAAGTCGTATCGGATTTAATTGAAAATAAATTTTCTAATATTGATAATAAAATGTTTCAAGATAGTGTTGAGTATAAAAATTTGGTCTCTAATATTTCAAAATTATCAAACAAAATAGCTTCACTGGTTAATGAGTTGAATATAAATAAGGATACCTTAGAAAGAAATCTATTAGTAGATAGTTTAACAGGATTATATGATAAAAGAATGTTTGATATTGATATGAAAAGTATGTTTGTTTCATCTGTTGAAGGATATATCTTTTTGTTAAAGATTGCTAAATTAAATCAAATAGAGAAACTAAACGGTACACTTAGAACAGATGATTTTATTCTATCTTTTGTAAATATAGTAAATAATGTAATTCAACTTTATAAAGATAAGTCTATCTCTTGTTATAGATTTAATGGTTCAGAATTTATTATTCTAGCAAAAGAGCTCAAATATTTAGAAGCTTTAGATTTTGCTGATAAAATAGTTGCTAACTTAACAAATAATATTTTTAAAGCATATGAGTTACCTTCTGATATATTTCATATTGGTGCCGTTCCTGTTGATCAGTATGGAACTATAGACTCTATTTTAACTCTGGTTAATGAAAGATATTCAAAAGCTCTTTCAAAAGGTAAAGATGGCTATGATATTTTAGAAGAGAGTAGAGGAAAAGAAGAGATTAAAAAAAATGAAATGAAAGTTAAAAAAATTATTGAGCAAAATGATTTTGATATTTCATTTGTCTTTGATAGTTACTCTTTTGGTGGAGAACTTTTAATGAGAGAGTTAAAACCAAATTTAAAAGATGATGATAATAATATTTTTCCTATTGGACTTTTTGTTGCTGTTAGTGAAAAACTAGATTTAAATAGAAAATTTGATACAGAAGTAATTTTAAAAGCAATTGATTTTATAAAAAACAATAAAATTGATTATAAAATAGCCATTAATTTATCAATTAAAACAGTTTCAAATCCAGATTTTATAATATTTTTAGAAGATTTAGTTTCAAAAAATGAAGATTTTGTTAAGCATATTGTATTTAGTATAACATCTTATTCTGCTTCAGCATATAAAAATATTTTTATAGATTTTGTAGCACATTTAAATAGAATTGGGATTGAAATTTTAATAAAAAGATATAAAACAAAAGAGCTTTCTTTGGATGAATTAGCTAATATAAGAATAAATTATATAAAAATAGATAAAGAACTAACACAAAATATACATAATGATGTAATTAAAAAGCATAAAATAAAAAATATTATTATTTTTGCCGAAATAAATGATATTAAGGTATTAGTAGAAAATATTGAATCTGATAGAGATTATTTATATTTAAATAAATTAGATTTATATGCAGTTAATAGGTAGGGGTATATATGAATAAGTTTTTTATTTTAATTATTTTAGTTATATCTTCAATTGCTTCTGAGGATATGAAAAATTTTACGACAAATAGAGTATACAAAAATATATCAAAAAATGCTATATTTGATTCTGCTAAAACACTTTTTAATATTTCTAATGAAAATAATGGTAATAAAGATTTTATATTAGATTCTTATATTGATAAACTAGAGATAACTAAGATAAATTTTAAATATAATGTAATTAATACAGATATTATTTTAGATACATGGATATTGGAATTAAATCAATTTGAAAATGAAACAAGAGCAATTCTTACTTTCATAAGAAAAGATGCGTTAAATGGAGAAAATATTAAAGAACTAAATAATAATGTACATAATCTTTTTTGGGATAGAGTTGATTATATTTTGGGATTAAATAAAGATTGGAAAAGTTGTAGTAGTTATTTCAGTTTTAATTTCTTTAATAGTTTTTGTAATAACTATTTTGTAAATTCCAAACCAGAAGATAGTTATATTTTAAATAATATTTCTATTTCAAAAGAAAATATAAAGTTAAATACTGTTGATAATATAAAAACTAATATATTTGATAAAACAGATTTAAGTTCAAAGTATAATAATGGTATTTTTAATCAGAGTGAAAATATTGAAGAGACTAATTTTATAATTCCAATTTTAGCAGAAGATATTTTACAAATAAAAGAACAAAAAAAATTTAAGACTATAAAACTTGAAGAAGAACCAAATCAAGATTATTTTAATGAT